>NZ_JAEHNT010000001.1:0-63487 GCF_016742815.1 Lactobacillus sp. A27 | reverse complement strand
CTCCACTTTACATAGTAAAAGAAAAAGTGTTGAACGACTACTCCGTCGAGTAATCATCCAACACTAGATTAGTATGTTTTGTTTATCATGGTTTTTCTCACGCTTGTCTTGAATCAATGAGTCAGAGTAAAATAAAGATATATTGACTTAAATAGATAATAGGTGAAAAGCATGTCTAATTTTCAAACTTCAGAAAAGAATTATCAAGAATATGCTAAATTGGCTTCTAGTGCTGAATCCTTAATTTATTCAGATCCTAGAAGTAGCTTAACTGTATTTGGTACCTTTGGTGAACAGTTAACTAAAGAGATTATGCACTTAGATGACATAGTTGACTGGGAACTAAATCAAAAGCAAAGAATTGAAAAATTAGCTTTATCTAGAAACGAATATCCAGCAGTAGTATTAACTGCATTGAATGAGATTAGATTTAAACGAAACAAAGCAACACATGATGATCAGTTTATTGCAACGAAAAGTGACGCGTTAGCGATTGATCAAAAGGCTTATTTAGTCTGGAAATGGTTCTTAGAGGTTTATTCTTTAGATCAGGTTGCTGATTATAAGAAACCAATAGATCAAAGAGCTGTTTTGCAAAATCAAGAGGATAAAATCAAAGCACTTGAAGCTAAAATTAAAGAACTTCAAGCAAATCGCCCACAAAAAGTTACAGTTACTCCTGAGGAGCGAGTAAGACGACATGAAATCAATATTCAATTTGCCAAAAAGCATAAGCTAACTGAGGCAGAAACGCGTCAATTGATTGACCAACAATTACGAAGTGCTGGCTGGGAAGTTGATACTGAACGTCTTAATAATTGGAAAAATCAAACACAGCCACAAAGGGGTCATAATATGGCGATCGCTGAATGGGTTCTGCCCAATGATCAAAGAGCAGATTATGCTCTATTCAAGGGATTAGACTTCTATGGTATTGTGGAAGCTAAAAAATGGGATGAGGATATTGCTGGGCAAATGGCTCAGCCCAAAGAGTATGCTAAAGAAGTGCCTTATCAATCCAATTATTATTTGCTTTCAAATCAAATGGGAGATTATAAAGTACCGTTTATTTATACGGCAAATGGTCGTCCTTATTTAAAGCAGTATCAGGAAAAATCAGGCATTTGGTTCTGGGATGCAAGAAATCCTAAAGAAAATGCTTATGCGCTTGAAGAATTTCATAAGCCGGATGACTTGGCATTAAAACTAACTGCTAAAAATAAGATAGAAGCAGATAATGATTTAGTTGACGATCATGATTATCCTAAATTTGCGGATAGACCTTATCAGATTGATGCCATTAATGCGATGGAAGATGCAATTAAAAATGGTAAAAAACGAATTCTCTTGGCAATGGCAACAGGAACTGGTAAGACTAGAACTGCTATTTCATTGATGTATCGTTTGTTAAAGCATAAGCGTGCACGTCGAATCTTGTATTTAGTAGATCGTAATTCTTTAGGAAGACAGACTGCTAATGCAATTAAGGATAATAAAATTGGAACAATGTCGATTTCTTCAATCTATGGATTGAAAGAATTAAGTGACAAGGTCCCAGATGCTACAACTAAGATTCAAATTGCAACAGTTCAAGGAATGATTAAGCGCTTATTCTTTAGCGATGATAATTCGGAAAAGCCATCAGTAGGACAATATGATTTTATTATTGTCGATGAAGCTCACCGTGGTTATGCAGAAGATAAAGAATTAAGCGACAATGAGTATCAATTCTACAATCAGGAAGAATATGTTAGTCAATATCGAAGAGTAGTTGATTACTTTGATGCTACTGCGATTGGTATGACTGCTACGCCAGCTTTACAAACTACTGAAATCTTTGGTGATCCGGTTTATACATACAGTTACCAGCAGGCTGTTCTTGATGGTTATTTAGTTGATCATGATGCCCCAGTTATTATAAAAACTAAACTTGCTAAAGAAGGTATTCATTTCAAGAAGGGAACAGAAGTTGATATCTTTGACCAAGATGAAAAGACGATCAACAAGGAAAAACTACCTGATAACATGAATTTTGATGTCAAAGATTTCAATCATCGAGTTATTACTAGGAATTTTAATAAGGTAGTATGTGATGAATTAGTTAAGAAATATCTTGATCCTACTGACCCTTATTTAGGTAAAACTTTGATTTTTGCTGCCACAGATGCACATGCAGATATGGTAGTTGATTTGATTAAGCAAGCTTTCAAGGAGCAAGGTAGACCAGTTGATGATGATGCTATTGAAAAAATTACTGGTTCTATTCGTCATCCAAATCAAGAGATTAAAAACTTTAAGAATGAGGAAAATCCAAATATCGTAGTAACTGTTGATCTATTGACTACTGGTATTGACGTGCCTAGAATTACGAATATCGTTTTCTTAAGACGAGTTCAATCAAGAATTCTGTATGAACAAATGCTAGGCCGTGCAACTAGACTTTGTCCTGAAATTCATAAAGAAAAGTTTACTATCTTTGATGCTGTTGGTATTTATGATGCTATGAATAAGGTTACTAATATGAAACCGGTAGTTAAAAATCCGGGACATAATGTGCATTATTTCCTGAGTCATAAAAACTATTTTGAAACTAATGAAGATACAAACCAGTATCGAGTTGATATGGCAGGCGCAGTTGAAAGAAAAATTAAGCGTTGGGATGATCAGAGAAGAAAAGAATTCGAACGTTTAGCGGAAATAAAGTCCGTTGATAATTGGGCTAGGAAATTAAGTAAGTTAACTAAAACTGATTTTCTGAAAGAATGGCCTAAATTTGTTCAACTTGATCATATTAATCCAGCTCGACCTAAACAGTTTATTTCAGATGCCCCAGATGAGGTAGTAGATGTTTCTCGTGGTTATGGAAGCGGTAATCAAAAGCCAGAAGATTATATAGATAGTTTTAATAACTTCATTAAGCAGAATGTAAATACTATTCCAGCTTTGCAAGTTGTAGCAACTAGACCGAAGGATCTAACTTTTGATGAATTGAAAGAAATTAAGTTAAAACTTGAACAAAATGGTTTCAAGGAAAAAGATCTACAAACTGCTTGGAAGAATGCTAAACATGTACAGACTACTGCAGATATTATTAGTTTTATTCGTCAAGTAGCAGCTGGATCTGAGTTAGTGGATCATGATGTGAGAATCCATAATGCGATGCAAAAGGTTTATGGTATGGCTGATTGGTCAATCTCACAAAGAAAATGGTTGAAGAGAATTGAAAATCAATTGATGTCCTCAACAGTATTAGGTCCAAACGCGGAAGAAGCTTTTAATGATAATTTCTACTTCAAACGGCAAGGTGGATATAAGCAGATTAAGAAGATTTTCCCCGAATATGCCGATCAAATTATTTATGTGTTAAATGAGAATTTATATGTTTAAGGAGTGTTTAGTTAAGTGAGTATGACTAATCAAGAAATTGTTCAAAAACTTTGGAATGAATGTAATGTTTTACGTGATGATGGTGTTAGTTATCAGGATTATATTACTGAATTAACTTATATTTTGTTCTTGAAAATGAGTAAAGAACAAGGAGAAGAACAAGATATTCCTGAAAAATATCGTTGGGATAATCTTGTGTCTAAAGAAGGCTTAGAATTGAGTAACTTTTACCGTCAACTGTTGCTTGATTTAGGTAATCCTGAAATTGTTAAGAGTAAAAGAATTAACGCAATCTATCAAAATGCATCTTCCTCAATTGATGAACCAGCTAATTTAGAGAAGATTATCAAGGATATTGATGCACTTGATTGGTTTTCTGCTCGTAAAGAAGGCTTGGGTGACCTTTATGAAGGCTTAATGGAGAAAAACGCCAATGAAGTTAAGTCTGGAGCAGGTCAATACTTCACTCCACGTGTGTTGATCAATATGATGGTTAGAATGACTCAGCCTAAGATTGGTGATCGCTGCAATGACCCAGCAGCAGGTACTTTTGGATTTATGGTTGCTGCAGATCAATATTTAAAAGATAAATATGACGATTATTCATCTTTGAATGAAGAACAATATGATTTTCAAGTAAATGAAGCTTTTTCAGGGATGGAATTAGTTCCTAATACTCATCGCTTAGCCGTGATGAATGAGTATTTGCATGGTATGAATGGGAGACTAGATCAAGGTGATTCATTATCTGCGAATGGTAAGTGGATGAAGAATTTTGATGTTGTTTTAACTAACCCACCTTTTGGTACTAAAAAGGGTGGCGAAAGAGCAACTCGTGATGACCTTACTTTTGAAACAAGTAATAAACAGCTGAACTTTTTACAAATTATCTATAACTCACTGAAAAAAGATGGCAAGGCTAGAGCTGCTGTTGTGGTTCCAGATAATGTTTTGTTTGCGGACAAAGTTGGTGAAGAAATCCGTAAGGATTTGATGAATAAGTGTAATTTGCATACTATTCTTAGATTACCAACTGGGATTTTCTATGCTCAAGGTGTTCAAACTAATGTTTTATTTTTTACCCGTGGTGAAAGTGATAAAGATAATACTAAAGATGTTTGGATTTATGACATGCGACATCAAATGCGTTCATTTGGTAAACGTAATCCTTTGAATAAGAAGGACTTTGCAGATTTTGAAAAAGTATTCTGCGTAGATGATCGTTCTAAGCGTAAAGAAACTTGGGATAAGGAAAAGAATCCCAATGGTCGTTGGCGTAAATTTAGTATTGATGAGATAAAGAAACGTCCTAATACTAGTCTTGATATTTCTTGGATGAACGAAGAAGAGAACCATGATAATCGTTCATTGGGAGAGATTTTGAACGAAATGAATGAGAAGTCCAAGGCGATTAGGGATGCCATTGCAGAACTTAATAAGGCATTAGAAGGAATTGACGATGAAGACTAATACTTTAGATTTTGATGCTCAAGCTTTGAGAGATAAAATTTTGGATTTAGCAATGCGAGGGAAACTGGTGCCACAAGATCCAAATGATGAACCAGCTAGTGTATTGCTAGAAAATAACAATTTAAAATCTAGTGATGAAAAACCACACGCTGTTCCCAAATCATGGGAATGGATAGTATTAGGGTCAGGAGTAAAATTTATTAATGGACGAGCTTATAAAAAGGCAGAGTTATTAGAAGATAAAAACTTAACTCCTGTGTTACGAGTTGGAAACTTATTTACTAATTCATCTTGGTACTATTCAAATTTACACTTAGATCCTGATAAGTATATAGATAACGGAGATTTGATTTATGCATGGTCTGCTTCATTTGGACCCAGAATATGGGATGGCGAACATGTTATTTATCATTATCATATTTGGAAACTTATATTAGACCAGGCTATAGATAAAAATTATCTATATTATTTTTTATTAGATAAAAGAAATGTAATTGGAGAAACTGATCTACATGGATCAACCATGAAGCATATTACTAAAACTAATATGGAGCATTTAAGTTTTCCTCTTCCACCATTATCAGAGCAAAGTCGAATCGCTGCTAAAATAGCGCAGCTATTCGCTTTGCTTCGCAAAGTCGAAACATCTACACAACAATACGCAAAACTTCAGACTTTGCTGAAGTCCAAGGTACTGGATTTGGCGATGCGTGGAAAGTTGGTCAAGCAGGATCCAAATGATGAACCAGCCAGTGAGTTGCTCAAGAAGATCAAGGCTGAGAAAGCTGAGCTGATTAAGGAAAAGAAAATTAAGAAGACTAAGCCGTTGCCACCAATCACGGATGATGAAAAGCCATTCGATATTCCTGATAGTTGGGAATGGGTTAGATTAGGAGATGTTCTTAAACCTGAAATATATAGAAAACCTAATGTCGATTTTATGTATATAGATATTGCTAGTGTGAACAATAAAATCAATAAGGTTACTAATCCAACTAAAATTATAATCAATAAAGATAAAATTGCTTCAAGAGCGCGACAAGTTTTAAGTAAAAATGATATTTTATTCTCTGTAGTAAGACCATATTTAAAAAATATTGCTATGGTGCCAAATACAAAAGACGTTCAAGTAGGAAGCACAGGTTTTTATGTGCTAAAACCATATAATTTATTAAATAGGCATTATCTTTTTTACTTGATGTTGTCAAAGTATGTGATACAGAATATGACTAATAAAATGAGAGGTGATAATTCTCCTTCTATTAGAAAAAGCGACCTTCAAAACCTTCTAATTCCTCTTCCTCCAATTAATGAGCAGCTCCAAATTGTTAATATAATTCAAAATTTGAATCTTATATTTAATAAGGTACAAGAATGATGAAAAGAAAACCAAGTAAGTTAGATGAAACTTGGACTAAATTAGTTAGCTTAATAAAACAAAATACAGTTTACGCATTAAATACAGAGAATACTAAAATACAATTTGCTTATACTAAATGGATCGAAAATATTGATAATAGATATCTTTATGTTCTTACACCTGCAACGGATAAATTGTTTTCTCAATTTTGTAAAGAAATTTGTTCAAAATCCACATATAGGTTATTTAGTTTAGACCAAATGAGGCGTATCGCTTTTGCTGAAGTTACCGATTTGATGAATCATCCTTGGAAAAAAGCTAATCTTCAAAATCTGTTTAAAAGAATTGAGAAAGAAAAGAACAATAAGAAGACATATATTTTTGCAATAGCTAGAAGCAAAAGTGATCTTGAAGATATCTACAAAGTACATAATGATATAAGAATAGGTAAGATGGTCGATTTGTTAAGAGATATGAAGGAAAATTATGGAGTTGATGATATTTCCTCAGAATTTTCTGATTTTTCAAAAGAAAATGGGCTTTTTATTGAAGTGGATGTCTATGGAAAAAGAGATCATGAGAATTTAAATAAAGCTATAGTCAAAGGACAAAAGATTATTAACTTTATAAATTACTTTGCATATTACGTACAAGGTGATATGGAACCAATTCACCTGATTACTAATTTAAATCAATTAGATTATTCAAATAGTTATAGTTATATCGTAAAATCTGAAAACAATGAATGGCACATTTCATGTGCGGGAATAGATCACCAAAATATTGGTTTTGTTAATGTTAACAAAGAATTGATTGATAGAGTAAGAAATCTGTTTAAGCGATGCGATAAAAATAATTTTTATGTTAAGGTAGAACAAGCCATTAATTGGTTAGGCAAATCTTTGATAGAAGATAACTATAATGACAGAATTATGGACGTTATGATCGCTTTTGAATGTATGGCAGAAAGAAAGGTAAAAAATGTATCTATTGTAAATCAATTGGTTAACTTTGTTTCATATATATTAGGTACGCATGATAAAAAACTTTTTAAAAAAAGATTTCAAAATACTATACTCTTAGATCCAAGATTGTCCATGATGGATTTAATGATGTAAGTTCAGAGCAATATTGGGATATTTTTTCACTAGTAAGTATGTTGGTAAATGAATTACTTACAAATAAATTTTATAAAAAGGAAGACGCTATTTGGGATGAAGCAAATAAAAATGATTTGAATCAGAAAGAGTAGTCAGGATATTATGTTTAAAGTATTAAAAACATTATAATCAGACGAATATAGGCAAAAATTATGAGTAATAGAAAATTTAGTTATGATAAAAGTAAAATCGTAATTGCAATAATAAATTGAACATTTAGGCTGTTTGATAGATTTTATCTAATTATCTTTTGAAGATTTCATCTGGCGTGTGATATGCCAAGATCTTTCTGGGCAAAGAGTTGCACCAGGTTTCAATATCAATGATTTGTTGGAGAGAATAGTTATTGATGCAGTCTCCTTTAGGAATGAATCTGCGGATCAGGCCATTATGTCTTTCAACAGTTCCTTTATCACAAGAAGTATAAGGATGAGCATAATAAATAAGCGTTTTAGAGACTTGTTCCAGATCAGCTAGATCCGCAAACTCTGAACCATTATCAGTAGTAATTGTCTTAAAGATATCGTTCCAATGCTCGCTATACTGTTTTTGAAGCATTTGAAAGGTTTGCATGACGCTGGCAGATGTCTTATCAGGTATACGAATAATCAGGAATTCGCGGCTCATGCGCTAGGAAAGAGTTAACAGAACCTGATCGTCCTTGATCTTATGACCCAAGACAAGATCACATTTCCAATGACCCAATTCGCTGCACTGCTCAATCTCTTTAGGCCGCTCTTCGTTGCTTCGTCCCAGCTTCTTCTTATTTTGGCGAACATGATGAAGCTTGGTATTACGTTTATTTTTTTCAGGCAAATCATAGTTCTTAATTGCAATTAGGCCTTGATCTACATAGTTGTACAAAGTTCAGGTGCAGACTGTTTGATAATGCGAGAATTCCCCGGTAGCTAAACTACGGTTGACACAAACGTCAAGCGACCAGACGTTTTCAAAGAAATGCTTAATGACATAATTGATAAAGCCAGCCTTCTTCAAGAAATCTGATTTACGACCACAGTGGCGCCGATTTATTTGATAAACACTTTGGCCCTGATCAGCCTCGTAGCGCTTCTGCTTGCCGTGATAGAGAGAAACAGTGCCCCCCGTCTGACTTCATAGCTGATCGTAGAAGGAGAGCAGCCCAGTTCGCGAGAATAGAGCAGCCGTCTTTTAAGCGAGTTTGGATAATAACCCGTTCTTCAAATGACAAGTGCTTGCCTTTAACGTGCTGATTCATGGTAAAATGTAAAGAGTCCATTTGTGACCTCCAATAGATGTTTTTGTGGATATTAACATTCTATCAAACAGGTCCAGATGGGCTTTTATTTTTATAAAGTGTTCAACTTGATTTTACAATCGGCGAGTCGAATAGAATAAAAAGAAAATGATTCAATACCACTCAAGGTACTGAATCATTTTTAATTTGCAATCAATATTTTACAAAGTGAACTGCTAGTGTACCAGTTCTGGGGCTGAATAGCCGCTAAGCTAGCTACAATGATGAAGATGCCACCAATGGCAATAGATAAGGCAAAGATGTAATTAACCATGGTGAATTGTGAACTTTCATTAATAGATTGGCGCAAAATATGGATAGCAAGCGCAACTAAAACCATCCCTATTGAGATACCGATTTGGTAAAAAATACATCAACTTTTCCCCAGTCTTTTTAAATCTGTTAAATATTATATGATTTTTTGAATAATAAGCAAAAATTAAAATTAAATTTGACTTATATTAATAAGTCTATTATTATTCACACTAAAGTATGATGTTTCATGAATGAGAGGTATATAAATGGACTGGACTATTATACAGCAGGCATTGCCAGCATATGGGCATGGCTTCGTTCTTACCGTTTGGCTCTCATTGGTTGGGATTATTGGCTCAATCATTGTTGGAGTCATTGCAAGTTTGCTGCAATATTTTAAGACCCCGATCTTAAGTCAGATTGCAACAGCTTATGTCGAATTGGCACGCAATACACCGCTTTTAATTCAACTTTTCTTTTTGTATTATGCATTTCCAGTAATTGGTTGGCGAATGTCATCAATTACTGCCGGAATTATTGGTTTGATTTTCCTTGGGGGAGGCTACATGGCTGAAGGGTTCACCGGTGGCTTCCAAGGGGTAACGGATAGTCAAATCAATTCTGGCGAAGCTTTAGGAATGAATCGCTTTCAATTAGCAAGATACGTTGTGTTCCCGCAAGGATTTGCCTTAAGTATGCCAGCTTTGGCAGCTAATGTGATTTTTCTTATTAAGGAAACATCTATCTTTACAGTGATTGCGATTCCAGAATTGACTAATACCGCATTGGACCTAATAGGAATGTATTACCGGTCTAACGAATATCTTTTAATGTTGGTTATCGGCTATGTGATTATTATGATTCCAGTAATTTTGCTTTTAAACTGGCTAGAAAGGAAAGTTCGTTATGGCGCATTCGGGGATTAATGTCTTATTTAGCGGCAGCAACTTTGATCGGCTATTAGTTGGTTTATGGACCTCTATTTGGATTGCTGCTTTGTCAATTATCATTGGATTGCTTATCGGAACTATATTCGGTGTTCTTCGGACAATGCCGAATAAAATAATTCGTTGCATTTTAAGAGTCTACATGGAGATCTTTAGGATTTTACCTAGTGTAGTTCTACTTTATTTGGTTTATTATATTTTGCCTCGTAGCTTGCATATTAATTGGCCGGGTACTTGGATGGCAGTCTTAGCTTTTTCGCTTTGGGTAGCAGCAGAGTTCAGCGATATTGTTCGTGGGGCTTTGCAATCCGTGCCATTAGCTCAAAAGGAAAGTGGCTTGGCATTGGGTTTGAGTAAGATGCAGCTTTTCTTGTATGTTTTGTTGCCTCAAGCATTCAAATTAGAGTTACCAGCTACGATCAACTTAGCAACAAGAGTAATTAAAACAACTTCTATTTTAATGTTGATCAGTGTAATGGATGTTATCAATGTGGGACAACAAATTATTGAAGCAAATAATCAAAAATTCCCAACAGGTGTTTTCTGGGTTTATGGTTTGATTTTCTTCTTTTACTTTATCCTGGATTATCCTTTATCAGTATGGGCAAAGAGTTTAATGGCAAAGCAAAAATAGGTGAGAAAAATGACTGAAGAAATTTTAAAAGTGGAACATCTAAACAAGTTTTATGGTGACTGGCAAGCACTTCACGATATTAGCTTTAATTTGAAAAAGGGTGAAGTTTTGGCGATTCTGGGTCCCTCAGGTTCAGGTAAATCAACACTCTTAAGAACACTGAATGGTTTGGAAAATTATAAAAATGGTGAGATTGTCTTTCATGGTAAAAAGGTCCAGTCCTCTCCAAAAGAATGGCAAGCTATTCGACAAAAGATTGGCATGGTTTTTCAATCATATGATCTTTTTCCAAACCTAACAGTAATGCAAAATATTCTTTTGGCACCTACAAAGGTCCAAAAACGGGATCGAGCAGAAGTAGAACAAGAAGCACATCATTTGTTAAAACGGGTAAATATGGATCAATATGCTGACACGTATCCTCGAGAATTATCTGGTGGTCAACAACAAAGAGTGGCAATTGTCCGTACTTTAGCTATGAAGCCTGAAGTTATTCTACTTGATGAAATTACTGCATCTCTTGACCCTGAAATGGTTCGTGGTATTGAAGATATTGTTAAAAAACTTTCAGAAAATGATCATATGACAATGATTTTAGTTACTCACCAAATGAACTTTGCTAAACGTGTCGCTGATCAAGTCCTCTTTTTGGAAAAAGGCAGGATTATTGAAAAAACTCCTTGTGAACAGTTCTTTACTGAACCACAATCTGAAAGAGCTCAGCAATTCCTCACTGATATGGACTTCTAGGGGGATGAAACTATGAGTGGACGAAAGATATTCAACACTATTATTAGTGTAATTGCCGCTGTCGTAGTGTTAGCTTCAGCTTATATGGGTTTAACTAAACCATATCTAGCTCGTTCTGCTGGTGGTAGCGGTTGGAGTAACAATAATAGTGTGACCCAAATTAAGCGTCGAGGTTATATTCGAATTGGTGTTTATGGCGACTTACCACCATATGGTTGGGTTAACTCTCAAGGTAAACGGGTTGGTTTTGATTTGCGACTTGCACGAGAATTAGCTAAAGAATTAGGTGTGAAACCACGATTTACCCAACTTAACGGAAATAACCGGGTTGACGCATTGAATTCTAATAAAGTAGATATGGTCTTAGCCAACTTTACCAAGACTCCAGAAAGAGCAGAAGTAGTAGATTTTGCCCATCCTTACATGAAAGTATCAACTGGTGTCGTTTCACCTAAGAGTCACCCGATTACCAGTGAAAAGCAATTGCGAGGGAAACAATTGATTCTTTTGAAAGGATCAACGGGTGAAAACTACTTTGCTAAGCGTCCTGGAATAAAGCTTTTACGTTTTGATTCAGAAACCCAGCAATTTAATGCAATGAAAAATAAGCGAGGAGCTGCATTAGCTGATGATAACTCCTACTTATATGCCTGGATTAAAAAGAATCCGCAATATGTAGTAGGAATTAGATCAATTGGTCCTCACCAATTTATTGCACCTGCTGTTAAGAAGGGTAACAAATCTTTGTTGAAGTGGACTAATAAACAAATCAATCGTTTGACTGCTGAAGGTTTCTTCAAGAAAGATTACCAAATTGAACTTAAACCATACTTTGGTAAAGGAATTGTGCCTAGCGACATTTTGCTAAAGTAGACTAAAAAGGAGAATCAATTCAAAGTTTGAATTGGTTCTCCTTATTTTATGCCGAAATATTTTTTAGCCGCGTCGCTCATCTTATTAGGTGACCAGAGCGGGTACCAAACGAATTCTACGTCAACATTTTTAACTTCCTCGACTTATCCAACTTCTTTTCAAAGATTTCATCTGGGGTATGATATGCTAAGATCTTTCTCGGTAGTGAATTGCACCAGGTTTCAATATTAATGATGTATTGAAGATGTCGTTCCAGTGCTCGCTGTATTGTTTTTGAAGCGTTCTAAAAGCATGCATGACACTGGCAGCGGTCTTATCGGGAATCCGCAAGATTAAAAACTCGCGACTCATTCGCTCAGACAAAGTCAGCAGTACTTGATCATCTCTAGTCTTATGTCCTAAAACCAGATCGCATTCCCAATGGCCGAACTCTTTTCAATCGTTGATCTCTTGTGGACGTTCTTCAATGCTTCGGCCAAGCTTTCTCTTATTTTTGCGGATGCGATGAATTTTAGTGTTGCGTTTTAACTTTTCGGGCAAATCACAGTTTCTGATATCCATTAATCCTTGATCGACATAGTTATACAGGGTTCTAGTACAAACCGTTTGATTACTAGAAAATTCTCCTATAGCCAAACTGCGATTGGCACATACATCAAGCGACCAGTCGTCTTCAGAGAAATGCTTGTTAACATATTCGATAAAATCAGATTTCTTCAAGAAGCCTGATTTGCGGCCACAATGGTATCGATTAGCCTGATAAACGCTTTGACCGTGATCAGCCTTGTACCGCCTCTGTTTGCCATGATAAAGAGAAACAGTACCGCGTTCGACTTCATAGCTGATGGTAGACGGGGAACAACCAAGTTCACGTGTAATAAGCCGTCTTTGATACGAGTTTGGATAATAACCCGCTCTTCGAATGATAAGTGTTTGCCTTTAATGCGCTGTGATTCATGGTAGAATATAAAGAGTCCATTTGTGACCTCCAATAGAAGTTTTTGTGGTTATTAACATTCTATCAAACAGGCCCAGATGGGCTTTTATTTTTTACAAAGTGTTCAATTTAATTTTACAATCGGCGTAATTAAAAATCATGAATTGGAGGGGAAAATATGAATGAGGTGATTTTGCCGCGCAAACGCTGGCAACAGATCTTTAACGTGCAAATGATTTTTGCACTAATCGTAACAATTTTAGAAATGATTCCTAAGCGAGGACACACTGCAGGTAATATTTTTCAGTTAGTATTCTTATGCTTAGTCATTGGTTTAAATTTTTACATTCAATTTAAGCGTAAAAATCCTAGCAAGCTTAATCATGAGATTACTCGCTGGATAACTCTCTGGCTGTTTAGCGGTTATTTCATTGATGTCTGGTTAGCAACGGGTAATTATTTATTACTTTTCAAATTTCTTGCCCCATGCCCATGGATCTTCGTGCCAGGTCTTCAAGACATTGTATTGTTTGCTTGAGATATGGCCTGATTCATTTTCCTTCTTAAGAAGTTCTGGGTAAGAAAGAAGTGGAGCATATTTAACGCCGCTCTTGGCAAAGTTTTCTTTTGCGTCTGGCAAGTAGTAGGTGAAGATTGAAGATACGCCGATTACGTTGCCACCGTCTTTTTCAGTTGCCTTAACAGCGTTCAAAACTGAACCACCAGTAGTGATCAAGTCGTCGATTAAAACAATCTTATCATCCTTTGAGAAACGACCTTCAATTTGACGACCCTTACCGTGATCCTTTGGCTTTGGACGAACATAAATCATTGGAAGGTGTAACTTGTCAGCAACCCAAGCTGCGTGAGGGATACCGGCAGTAGCGACACCACCGATGATGGTTGCTTCAGGAAATTCTTTTGCAATTAAGTTAGCTAAGTCACTGGCAATCATGTCGCGTAATTCTGGGTAAGATACAGTCAAACGCAAGTCAGTGTAGATTGGTGAAAGCATCCCACTAGCATAAGTAAATGGCTTGTCAGGTGAGATAGTGATGATTTTTTCTTGGATAAGTTGAGAAATAGTTTGATCTTTATGCATTTTAGTTAAACTCCTTCTTGATTGCTTCATATGCGGCTTCTGGATCACTGGCTAAAGTGATAGGGCGGCCAACGACGATTGCGCTTGAACCCCATGCCTTGGCATCGGCTGGTGTTGCGACCCTTGATTGGTCATCCTTGGCGTTGCCCTTTGGACGAATACCAGGAGTTACGTACAGGAAGTCATCACCGATTGCTTCGTGCAATTCTTTTACTTCAAGTGGTGAGCAGATAACACCATCAGCACCAGAATTTTTAGCCATCTTTGCAAGGCTGAGTACTTGTTTATCCATTGGTAAAGAACAGTTTTGTTCGTGGGCTAAAACTTCGTCTGAAATTGAAGTCAATTCAGTTACGGCTAAAAGTTCTGGTACGCTGTGACTAGCAGGTGTTCCTGCAATTAAACCATCTTTAGCGGCCTTGATCATTTGGCTGCCACCAAGTGCGTGAACCGTAGTAAAGGTGATGCCGAGTTTTGCCAAAGCCTTTGCACCGTTATAAACAGTGTTTGGAATGTCATGCATCTTAAGGTCTAAGAAGATCTTGTAGCCTTGATCAGCTAATTTTTTAACTACATCAATGCCGGCATTATAGAACAATTCCATGCCAACTTTGATAAAAACATTTTCCGGTTTGCCTAGTTTTGACAAAATTTCGTGTAATTTTTCTTCATTGTCCAAATCGAGGGCAACGATAACAGGTCTAGTCATTTTTCCTCCACAAAAAAAGTCTATACGTGGCGCAGAGAGACACCAGGTATAGACTTTCCCCAGATAATTTAAGTCAATATTTTGAACTTGCGGTCTCTCTGTACCGTTTAAAGTTTGATCAAAACGAAGTTTAACACCATCGAAAATAAAATACAAATAAAATTTTAGACTTTTAAAAATCAAAAAAGGCGTGTACAATCTGTTCTAAAAAATAAGCGAATGTCCGTGAGCATTCATTTTTGGAGGAAAATTATGACAAATACACGCGTAAAGTTACCAGGATTAAATTTGAAGAACCCGGTGATGCCAGCAAGTGGTACCTTTGGTTTTGGCGATGTGCCAGCAGCTAAGAAGTTCGATTTGAATGACTTAGGTGCAATGGTAATTAAGACAACCACGCCACACGCAACAACAGGTAATCCGCAACCTCAGATCGCTGTTTTAGACGATGGGGTACTTAACTCAGTTGGTTTAACTAATCCTGGTGTTGACGCAGTAATTAGTGAAAAATTAACACCGCTTAGAAAGCAATATCCAGACTTGCCAATTATGGCTAGTGTGGGTGGCGACAGTGAAGATGACTATGTTGAAGTTGCAAAGAAGTTATCTGATTCAGGATTAGTCAACGCACTAGAGATCAACGTTTCTTGCCCTAACGTTGATCGCGGCGGCATGAGTTTTGGTGTGCATCCCGACGTAGTTGAAGAATTAACCAAAAAAATCAAAAACGTGGTTAACGTTCCAATCTACGTCAAATTAACGCCAAACGTAACTGATGTCGTTACTATCGCAAAAGCTGCCGAAAAGGGCGGTGCAGATGGTATTTCCATGATCAACACTTTGCTTGGCATGGAAATCGATGTGAAAACTAGAAAGCCAGTCCTTGGTCACAATATGGGCGGTTTGTCAGGTGAAGCTGTGAGACCGGTTGCTCTTCGCATGATTGCGCAGGTTCACCAAGCAGTCGATTTACCAATCATTGGTATGGGTGGAATTAGCTCAGCTGAAGACGTCGTTAAATTCATGCTTGCCGGTGCAAGTGCCGTAGCAGTAGGTACTGCACACTTCCACGACAGCATCGCATCCAAGCATATCGCTGATAGTTTACCTGCAGAACTTGAAGAATTAGGCGTCGATGATATCAATGATTTAGTTGGACAAGTTAAACTTAATTAATCCCTTGACAAACGCTGTCATTTACAGTAACTTTAAAGCAATGAATGTCCTTTAAAATTAGTCCCGTGAGGCTAGCAAGGCAGGCTTAAATTAAGTTTCGACTTTACAGAAAGCTCCTAGTCTCAGAGAAGAATGGGAGCTTTTTTAATGGGCAAAAATTAGGAGGCTATTAAATTGGCAAAAGAAATTTGGGATGCACTTGCAATGAAGCGTGCGCTTACGCGTATTACTTACGAAATCATCGAACAAAATAAGGGTACCGATGATCTAGTATTAGTTGGAATTAAGACGCGTGGCGTTTACTTGGCTAATCGCATCCATGACAGAATTCAAAAACTTGAAGGTGTTGATGTTCCAGTTGGTCAACTTGACATCACCCTTTACCGTGATGATCGTCATGATGCATCCTTAAAGCAAGATCCAGTTGTTAACTCTGATCAAGTTGGTGTTAACATCGATGACAAGCACGTTGTCTTGATCGACGATGTTATTTACACTGGTAGAACAATTAGAGCTGCGATGGATGCTTTGATGCACGTTGGTCGACCAAGTTCGATCAGAGTGGCAGTTTTGGTTGACCGTGGTCACCGTGAATTGCCAATCCGTGCCGACTTTGTTGGTAAAAACATTCCAACTTCTGCCGACGAACAAGTCGCTGTTAATGTAGTTGAAAAGGACGGCAAAGATTCAGTTGAATTGAAGGCTTTGCCAAAATAAAAAATAGAAAAAGTAAATAATTCAACCATTTAATTGACTCCAGAGAGGGCCAGAAGGGTTGCTTAGTTTTTCGTATACAAAAGTGCGAAGAAAAAGCCTGGAGCAATTAAATGCTTCAGGCTTTTTTGATAGAAAGAATAGAAAATGGAAAATTTAAATCTTGTCAGTTTACCACATTTTGTTAGTGTTGAAAATTTGCATGTCGATGAAGTTGAAGCTTTAATCAAACGAGCTGAATACTTCAAAAAGGGCGGCGCAACACCTCGCTTAACTAAGCCGGTTTACGTAACCAACATGTTTTTCGAAGACTCAAGCAGAACGCATACGAGTTTTGAAATGGCTGAAAGAAAATTGGGCTTAACAGTTATCCCATTTGATCCAGCTCACTCATCTGTTAACAAAGGTGAAACTTTATACGACACTTCATTAATCATGAACGCTTTGGGCGTCGATCTTGAAGTGATCCGCCACTCACAAAATGAATACTACAACGATTTGATCAACTTGAAAGAACACCAACACTTAAACATCGGTGTGATCAACGCAGGTGATGGCAGCGGCCAACACCCAAGTCAATGTATGCTCGACATGATGACTATTCACGAACACTTCGGCCACTTTAAGGGCTTGAAGGTAGCCATCGTCGGCGACATCACTAACTCAAGAGTAGCTAAGAGTAACATGGAACTTCTTACTAGATTAGGTGCAGAAGTTTACTTCTCAGGTCCAAGCTACTGGTACGACAAAAAATTTGATAAATACGGCAAGTATGAAGAATTAGATAAATTAATCCCTGACATGGATGTCATGATGCTTTTAAGAGTACAACATGAACGTCACGCAGGTGATCCTAATGAAAAGAAATTTGATGCTAAAGCTTACCATGAAAAATACGGCATCAACCATAAACGTTACAACGAATTAAAGCCTGACACAATCATCATGCATCCAGGTCCAATCAACCACGACGTTGAACTTAGCGGTGACTTGGTAGAAAGCGACAAGTGCATGTTTGTCCGTCAAATGCAAAATGGTGTATTTATGAGAATGGCCATGATTGAAGCAGTATTACGCGGAAGAAAGCTCGGAGGTCTCGAATAATGACAACAGTAATTAAGAACGGTACCGTTTATCAAAATGGTCACTTAGTTAAAGCAGACGTTTTAATTGAAAATGACAAAATTAAGGCAATCGGTACTGATTTAACAGGCGATAAAGTAATTGATACCAAAGGCAAGTTGGTCAGCCCAGGTTTAGTTGATGTCCACGTTCACTACCGTGATCCTGGTCAAACATATAAGGAAGATATTAGAACAGGTAGTGAAGCAGCTGCTCGCGGCGGCTTTACCACAGTAGGTGCTATGCCTAACGTAACTCCTGTGCCTAACACTCCAGAATTAATGGAGAAAATGGTTGAGGAAAACAAGGAAAAAGGCGTAGTTCACATTTTCCAATATGGTCCAATCACCAATGATGAGACAACCGATGTCATTCCTGACTATGCAGCCTTGAAAAAAGCTGGTGCCTTTGCTTTGAGTAACGATGGCCACGGTGTACAAACAGCTCAAACCATGTACTTGGCTATGCAAAAAGCTAAGGAAAATAACTTGATCGTTGCGACCCACGCACAAGACGATTCACTCTTTAATCACGGTACCGTTAACGCAGGTAAGACTGCGGAAAGATTGAACTTACCACCTGTCACTGAACTTGCTGAAACCACGCAAATTGCTCGTGACTTGCTCTTGGCTCAAAAGACTGGCGTTCACTACCACATCTGCCACGTTTCAACTAAGACTAGCGTTGAACTTGTCCGCATGGCAAAGGCTCGCGGAATCAATGTTACTTGTGAAGTTGCTCCTCACCACATTCTTTTAACTGGTGACGATATTCCAAAAGACAACGGCTACTTCAAGATGAACCCACCACTAAGAACTAAGGAAGATCAAGCAGCACTTTTAGTAGGACTTCTTGATGGCACAATTGATCTGATTGCTACTGACCATGCGCCTCATGCTAAGAAAGAAAAGCAAGGCGGAATGAAAGGTGCGGCTTTTGGTATCACAGGTAGTGAAACTGCTTTCAGTACGCTATATACTAAGTTTGTAAAGAACGAAAAGGTCTTTACTCTCGAACAATTATTGTCATGGCTTAGCGATAAACCAGCTAAGACCTTTGGTCTTAAAGACGTCGGCGTTCTTGAACCAGGCAAGCCAGCTGATATCGCAATCTTTGATTTGGAACATGAAAAAGAAATCAAGGAAGCAGACTTCAAGTCTAAGGGAGTTAACACTCCATTTACTGGTCATAAGGTTTATGGCTCAACTGTGATGACAATGGTTGATGGTAAGGTTGTATACCAGGAAGGAGCAGAGTAAATGTCAATGCGCTATTTAATTTTAGAAGACGGCAGTGTTTATGCCGGTGAAGGCTTTGGCGCCGATTGTGAAACAACCGGTGAAGTTGTATTCACAACAGGGATGACCGGCTATCAAGAAGCAATTACTGATCAAAGTTATGCAGACCAAATTTTGGTTTTCACTAACCCATTGATCGGCAACTACGGTATTACCTTAGCCGACTATGAATCACTTGAACCAAAGATCAAGGGTGTGATTTGCCACCAAGTAGCACGTCACCCAGATAACTGGAGAATGCAAACTACTTTGCCTAAATTCTTAGAGCACTTGGATATCCCAGGTATTCAAGGCATCGATACACGTGCTTTAGTTAAAAAGCTCCGTGTTCACGGTACTTTAAGAGGTAAGATTGTAGATTCTAAGGAAGATGCAGAAAAGATCACCAAGATTTTACAAACTGAAAATGTAACTCAAGGCATAATCAGCCGCGTATCAACTAAGAGTCCATATCCGGTTCCAGGTTCAAAGCGCAACATCGTAGTGATCGACTTTGGTATCAAGCACAGTATTTTACGTGAACTTGCCGAACGTGACTGTAACTGTATCGTCTTGCCATATACTGCAACTGCTGAAGAAGTCTTAAACCTTCATCCAGATGGTGTTCTTCTTTCAAACGGCCCTGGTGACCCAGAAGAAATGGCCGCAAATGGTGCTACCAACATGGTTCGTGAAGTAGAAAAATATGTGCCATTGATGGGTATTTGTATGGGACACCAAGTCTTTGCTTTAGCCAACGGTGCTAATACCTACAAGATGAAGTTCGGTCACCGTGGTTTCAACCATCCAGTTCGTGAAATTGCTACGGGCAACATCGGCTTTACTTCACAAAACCACGGCTATGCTGTAGATGCTGACTCAGTTGATAAAGACAACTTAATGATTACTCACGTTGAAGTAAACGACGGTACTGTTGAAGGTCTTCGCCACAAAAAGTATCCAGCATTTTCAGTACAGTTCCACCCAGATGCAACTCCAGGACCACACGATGAGGTTTCATTATTTGATGACTTTATGTCAATGATTGACCAAAGAAAGGAAGAAGAGCGTCATGCCTAAGAGAAAAGATATTCATAAGATTATGGTGATTGGTTCTGGTCCAATTATTATTGGTCAGGCCGCAGAATTTGACTATTCTGGTACTCAAGCTTGTTTGGCTCTTCGCGAAGAAGGTTACGAAGTTGTTTTGGTTAACTCCAACCCAGCAACTATTATGACTGATACGACAATCGCTGACAAAGTCTACATTGAACCTTTGACTGTTGAATCAATTTCAAGAATCATCCGTCAAGAATACCCAGATGCTATTTTGCCAACCTTGGGTGGTCAAGTAGGTTTGAATATGGCATTGGCTCTTGCAAAAACTGGTATCTTGGATGAACTTCACATTGAACTTTTGGGTACTAAGCTTGATTCAATTGAACAAGCTGAAGACCGTGAAAAGTTCAAGGAATTATGTAAGAAGTTAGGCGAACCTGTGCCACCATCAAAGACTGTTAATACAGTTGAAGATGCTTTGGCATTTGGTGACGAAATCGGCTACCCAATCATTGTACGTCCTGCCTTCACAATGGGTGGTACTGGTGGTGGTATTTGTCACAACCGTGAAGAATTAGCTGAAATTGCAAAGAATGGTTTGGAACTTTCACCAGTAACTGAATGTTTGATTGAAAAATCCATTGCTGGTTACAAGGAAATCGAATTTGAAGTAATGCGTGACCACGATGACAATGCGATGATCGTCTGCTGTATGGAAAACTTCGATCCAGTTGGTATTCACACCGGTGACTCAATTGTCTTCTCACCAAGTCAAACCTTGTCAGACAAGGAATACCAAATGCTTCGTGATTGTTCACTCCGTTTGATTCGTGCGCTTAAGATTGAAGGGGGATGTAACGTACAGCTTGCCCTTGATCCTAACAGCTTTAACTATGACGTTATCGAAGTTAATCCAAGAGTTTCTAGATCAAGTGCCTTGGCTTCAAAGGCTACTGGTTATCCAATTGCTAAGATGGCTGCCAAGATTGCCGTTGGTATGACTTTGGACGAAATCAAGAATCCTGTAACTGGTACTACTTATGCCGAATTTGAACCAGCTCTTGATTACGTTGTCTGCAAGATCCCTCGCTGGCCATTCGATAAGTTCCCTAAGGCTGACAGAGTTTTAGGTACTCAAATGAAGGCTACCGGTGAAGTTATGGCCATCGGTAGAACTGCAGAAGAAGCTATGCAAAAGGCTGTTAGATCTCTTGAAATCGATGAAAAGGATCTTTACTCTGAAGAAACTCATGTAGCTAGTGATGATAAGCTTGAACAAAAACTAGTAAAAGCACAAGACGACCGTTTATTCTACTTAGCTGAAGCATTCAGACGTGGCTATACATTGGAAGATGTGCATGAATTAACTAAGATTAACTTCTACTTCTTGGATATCGTAAAGCACATGGTTGAAATGGAAAAGACTTTGCAAGAAAACAAAGACGATGTAGATACACTGCGCCTTGCTAAGAAATACGGCTTTAGCGATCCAACCATTGCCAACTTGTGGGGCGAAACCGCAGATGATGTAAGAAACTTCAGAAAAGCTAACGGCATCATCCCAGTCTACAAGATGGTTGATACCTGTGCCGCAGAATTTGAATCAAAGACCCCATACTTCTACTCAACTTATGATGCAGAAAACGAATCACATAAGTCAGGTAAGAAATCAGTTGTCGTAATTGGTTCAGGCCCAATCAGAATCGGTCAAGGTGTAGAATTTGACTACGCAACTGTTCACTGTGTTAAGGCTTTACAAAAGATGGGTTATGAAGCTATTGTTATTAACTCAAACCCTGAGACTGTTTCAACTGACTTCTCAGTCTCTGACAAGCTTTACTTTGAACCATTGACTCTTGAAGATGTTTTGAACGTCTGTGACTTGGAAAAGCCAGTAGGTACAATCGTTCAATTCGGTGGTCAAACTTCAATCAACTTGGCAGCTGGTCTTGAAAAGCATGGCGTTAAGATCTTGGGTACCGAGGTTAAGGACGTTAACCGTGCAGAAGACCGTGAGTTATTCGATGAAATCATCAAGGACTTGAAGCTTAACCAACCAAAGGGTTTAACTGCAACTACTCACGAAGGCGTTATCGAAGCTGCAGAAAAATTAGGCTACCCAGTTTTGGTTCGTCCAAGTTATGTCTTGGGTGGTAAGGCAATGGAAATTGTCTACAGCAAGGATGAACTTGAAGAATACTTGCAAGACCACGTAGATATTGCGGCTGATCACCCGATCTTGGTCGATGACTACTTGGATGGTCGTGAATGTGATGTTGATGCGATCTGTGACGGTAAGGATGTGCTTTTACCAGGTATTATGGAACACATCGAACACGCTGGTGTTCACTCAGGTGACTCAATGGCAGTTTACCCACCACAAACCTTCACTGAAGAAGTTAAGGAAAAGATTACCGACGTAACTAGAAAATTGGCTTTGACTCTGAACTGTGTCGGTATCATGAACATTCAGTTCATCGTGCGCGACGGCGAAGTTTATGTAATCGAAGTAAACCCACGTGCAAGTAGAACTGTTCCATTCTTGAGTAAGATTACTGGTATTGAAATGGCTCAAGTTGCTACGCGTGTAATTATGGGTGAAACCTTGGCTGAACAAGGCTACAGTGATGGCTTGGCACCAGAACCTGATATGATCTCAGTTAAGGCACCAGTCTTCAGCTTTAGTAAGTTAGCTGATGTTGACTCATACCTTGGACCAGAAATGAAATCGACTGGTGAAGTAATGGGTAGTGATCATACTTTTGCCAAGGCATTATACAAGGCATTTGCGGGTGCTAAGATGCAACTACCTGAGAATGGCAATGTTCTTCTTACTATTGAAGATAGAGATAAAGAAAAGATTTTGCCAATTGCGAAGCGCTTTGCACGAATTGGTTACAGAATCTTTGCAACTAAGGGTACAGCCAACTTCCTTAAAAAGAACGACTTGCACGTAGAACTCGTGACGAAAGTACATGATGATGAGCATGCTGACGATAACATCCTGAACGAATTACGCGATGGTCAAATTGATTTAGTGATCAATACGATGGGACATGATATTGAAAAGAATTCAGATGGCTTCATTATTAGACAAATGGCAATCCAACAAAACGTTCCGTTATTAACAGCTTTGGACACTGCGGATGCCTTGCTTAAATCGCTAGAAAATATATCATTTGCGACTAAGAGTTTGGATTAAAGGTAAATAAGAAGTAAAAAAGATGATCGAAAGATCATCTTTTTTAACTCGCACTTGTTTTTCGTTTGCAACGTATCCGCTTTCATTGATACAATGCTCCTTGTGACTTTTTTACAAATATAGGGGAGAAAAATAATGAGTTATTTATTTCTATTCATTCCAGCAATCGGCTGGGGACTTATGCCGATGTTCGTTGCTGGGGTCAAGAAGAGTAACATTTACCACCAAATTTTAGGTACTGTGCTCGGTGCATTTATCTTTGGTGCTGTAATGACTCTCATTAAACGTCCAACTTTTGATGGCACTACATTTATGTTAGCAATGCTTGCTGGAGCTGCCTGGGTAATTGGTCAGGTCGGACAGTATTACAGTTATTCTAAAGTTGGTGTTTCTGAAACAATGCCAATTTCAACCGGTTTGCAATTAATTGGTGTACCACTTGTCGGAGTATTAATCTTCGGCGAATGGGCAAGTACACAATCTAAGATCTTTGGTTTCTTAGGAATTTTGGCCTTGATCATCGGTGTTGCATGTACTTCATTGACTGATAAGGGTACTGCCGAAGGTGGCAAGAAGAACCAAACAACTACTATGATTGTTTTGGTTTTGACTACTTTGGGTTACATCACATCAAGCTCAATTCCTAAGGCTTTGAAGGGTGATAACACCATGATTTTCTTCGGTGAAACCATTGGTATGTTGATCACCACTGTGATTTACTTACTTGCAACTAAGAAAATTGACGTTGTTAAAGAAAAGGAAAGCTACCAAGTTATTCCTGCAGGTTTGATTTATGCCGTAGCTGCACTTGCATATATCGTTTCAGTAAAGATGAACGGTGTTAACTTAGCTTTCGTTATGTCACAACTTTGCGTGGTTATTTCAACTCTTGGTGGTATTATCTTCTTACATGAACAAAAGACCAAGAAGGGTTACATCTATACTGCAATTGGTTTGGTATTAATTGTGGCTGGTGCTGTCTTAACTTCAGTATTTTAACAAATTGGCAACAGATATCTAATTTAGATATTTGTTGCTTTTTTTATCTACTTAGTAAGCAAATGAATTAAAATAGTAAGAAACAAGAAAAGTAAAAGTTAGGAGCCTCTTCTATGAATGACAACGTTGTATATGTAATCTGTGCACGGCGATATGCTAAAAATGGTGAAGTAATTGAACAAAACGTCCATGTTTATAGTTCATATCAAAATGTGATTGCCGCCTTTAAGCCATTTTTAGATATGCCAAATAAAGAAGTACATATGAATGGCAAAGATGAAATGCTGCAAGTAAGAATCTATGATCCTGCTAATGAATTTTTGACTAGATATCGTTTCGATATCTATGAAAAGAAAATCGATAATTTCTTTCCAGGAGGAACGGAACATGTTTAATAAAGAAGAAGCGTTAAAAAAGTTAAGCGAAGAAGAATACAACGTTACCCAAAAAGCTGCGACCGAGTACCCTTTTACAGGAAAATATGATAATTTTTATGACAAAGGAATCTACGTTGATGTGGTGTCCGGTGAGCCACTTTTTTCTAGTGAAGATAAATATGATGCAGGGTGCGGCTGGCCCAGCTTTACTAAACCGATTAAGAAATTGGCATATCATCGCGATCAATCTCATGGCATGGAACGAACAGAAGTGAAAAGCCCTGAAGCTGATTCACATTTGGGCCATGTCTTTACCGATGGACCAGTTGACAAAGGCGGATTGCGATACTGCATTAATTCGGCTGCGTTAAAATTTATTCCGTATGATAAGCTTGATCAGGCTGGATACGGAGAATATAAAAAAATATTTAAATAATAAAAAAGACAGGTATTCCAATACGAATATCTGTCTCTTTATTTACTATTAATTATTTTTCGTAAAACTTAATCTCGGTATTAGCTAAATCAATTGTGTAGGTCTCATCTTCAAGTGGACGCTTAGTCATGCCCTGATCAGTTGAGTAGATGATTAAAGCAAGTTTGCTACCAGATGGGATAGTGTAGTAGGTAGGTTGAAGCAAGAAGTCTAAGTCATAAAACTTATCGGCATCGATTGCTTCAGGTTTCTTCATATCCTTAAAGTTTTGTAAATTCATGTGAGCCTTAGTGATTAACTTAGCCTTGGTCTTTTTATCTGGAACAAATTCTTGCAAGGTATCAGTACCAAAACGGTAGCCTAATTCTTGTCCGCCGCGCATTAAGAACCTAGGAGTAGCAGTTAATCGTTGTCTTTCACCAAGTTCAACTAAAGCAACGGAAATTTCACCCTTTGGAAGGCTACCAGAGACTCTTACTTTGACTTCTGGGCGACCCACGATCGTAGTAGGATGAATAAATTCATCTGTTTCAAAACGTAGGCTTGGTTTAGCCCATTTTTCATCGCCACAGATAAACTTGTATTGCCAGTCGCTTTCTGAGATGCCAGATTTCTTAAATTCAGTGCCACCAACATCGGTGAAGCTCATCTTTGCCTTGCCGTTACCATCTTGGTAAAGTTCATGGTCATCTGTTGGATAGTAGATCTTTTCTTGACCTAATTCATCGCTCCAGTCTTTTTCTTCATGCCACTTATCAGCTTGCAGGTTATCTTGAATCATGACTGTTGGCCATTGATTGTAGGCATTGTTTTCAAGACCGAGCAACTCATGAACAAACCAAAGATTCATTAAATCTGTGAAGTCGATTGAGACAAAATTGTTCATGTTGTAGTGAGGGCCTTGGTGCAAGAAGAGATGATGCTTCATTGGCATCTTGGATACTAGCTGCCAGATCTTGTAGACGTTTTTTGGCTTAACGTTCCAGTCGTTTAAACCGTGAACTGAGATCCAGGAACATTTGATGCCATCAGCGTGGTGGCGGTAGTTTCTAGCTTCCCAGAAGTCAGAGTATTGACCAGTTTCACGGTCTTCTTTTTCAAGTAATTCCTTTTGCATCTTGTCGTATTCTGGCTTGATCTTGAGGTAGGAACCTGCATCCCACAAGTTAGATTGACAAGTTTCAGCCAAAAGGTCGAGGTCTTCACCTTGGCAAGCCTCAGGAGCAATAACCAAACCGTGTTCACGGTAGTAGTCGTACCATGATGAAATAGCAGCTTCAGAAACAACAGTCTTCAGACCCTTGACGCCAGTAGTTGCAATAGCGATTTGCAAAGTACCCAAGTATGAACGACCAGTCATACCGATGTTGCCGTTGCACCAGTCAGCCTTAGTTTGAACAGTTCTAGTCCTGTCAGTGTAGGCAATACGATCGCCGTGAAGCCATTCGATAACTGCAGCGGCTGATTCAGTTTCTTCAGGTGCACCGGTAATTCTGACACCGTCACTGCCGCGCGTACCGATGGCACCAGCAAAGACGCTAGCAAAACCACGAGCAAGCATATATTCGTTTAATGGGTAAGATGACTTGTGAACTGCTTCTTCAGTTGCTGGGTGGCTTGAACCATCTGGCTTTTCTGCCTTAACGATTGGTGAGTGAACGTATTGTGGGTCATCCCAAGTGGTAGAATCAGAAAGATTTTCGTCAACATTGTGGTTACGCTTTTCGTTAGCAATGATTCCGCCAAAGTATGGGGATGCGGTGTAAAGTGCGGGTACTTTTAATCCCTTATTGGTTTCTGCAGGACGGAAAACAGTAACTTGGATTAAATCGCTCTTACCGTCATGATCAGTGTCAAGATCAGTTTCGACATAAACGACTTCGCGGATGACTTTGTTTGTGTCAAAAACAGGGATAGATTTGCCATTGAAGAATTTGAACTTGTTTTGACCCCAGAACTGAGTGAAGTAGCCCTTGCCTGCCATTACATCAAGCAAGATTTGTCCGTTCTTAGCACGAGTATTGAGCAAGCGGTAGAAAGCAGAAATTAACTTTTGATTATCGCTAATGTCTTGCATAAATGGCAAAGCGTTTCTTTGCATAAAACCAGTTGAATCGGCAAATTCATAGTCGTAGTGAACGTGGTAGCCGAGGAGTTGCAAAGCTACATTATAGAATTGTTCGGTGCCGATTTCTGTTGGCTTTTCTTTAAGAAAATCAGCCAAGGTCTGGTGATCGGAAACTGCAAATTCAGCAAGTTTGGCATTTTTAGCAGCGTCGGTTTTAGCTTCAGCGATCGCATTTTTAACTAATTTGGCTAAAAGACTACTGAAGTCCCAGTCTTGATAATTTTTTGGTAAGAAGTTGATATCAATTAATTCTTTAACTTGTTGTTGAAAATCAGTTTCAACATAAGCGTATTGGTTATATTTCATATTTTTCTCCTTTGTCAGTATTATTACCTTATAGTTTACCCGTTTGAAGTGAGAGAACCAATAAAAATGAAATCAATAAAGAAATATTTTAAGTAAAGTAAAAATAGTCCATAATATAAGTAATTAGATTTTATTGATATAAGGATATTTTTATGGGACTGTTCGATTTATTTAGTAAAAAACAAAAGAATGCTAATCAATCATTTTTGGCTGAGCAGCGCGGACAACAAGCAATTGCAAAAATTAATAAATTAGCTTTGCCTGAGCGCTTGAAAAAGCAAATGATCGATGCTGGGGTATTCGATATTTGGTTTAACGATGAGGATTTAGCACCGCTGGCTGCAGATATTAAAGATGAAGAAATAGTTCAATATGCAACGATTGGCATTAATGAGCATAGTGAAAATGTAATGCTTGTTTGCAGCAATCGTAATTTGATTATATTGAAGAAAAAACGTAGCGATGAACCTCAGATTATTGATTTAAAGCAGGTTAAAAGTGTCATCTTAAAGAATCAGCTTATGTATGGTGAATTATCTTTAATTGTTGGTAATCGGAGCTTAGATATTAATTCAATTAATAAAGTTCCCGCTGAGATTTTGGCCGATAATATTAAAAAGTGGTCCAAAATTGCTCAGGGTGAAGATGATGATTTTGATCAGCAGCTTGAGCAAATCAAAAAATTGAAAGAATTACTGGATCAAGGGATTTTAACAGAAGAAGAATTTCAAGCTAAAAAGAAGCAAATTCTGAAAATATAATTTTTAACAATGTCTTTTTCTTGATTATGAAGTTAGACCGTGTATAATATTTGTCTAATTATATTTAAGGAAGGACATGGTTTTATGAAGCTTATTAAAGTGAAAATCCTAACAGTCTTGTGTGGTTTGCTAACCTTAAACGGCTTAGCCATGTTGTTTTCAGGACTGATTATTCAAATGAACGAAGCAGCAGATTTTAACGCTGCACATGAATTAGTTGTAGCTAATTCCACTAATGCGATTATCTTTTTAGGTGTTGTGATGGTCCTTGGCTTTGGAGTATTGTTTTTCAATAACTGGGCCAAGATGAAGAATAAACATAGTAAATGTGTAAAATTGATTTAATGTAAAGAAACCCCTACAAGATTTCATAGAGTCTTGTAGGGGGTTATTTTTTATAACCAAGTTTGTTTAAATATATCATCTTTAAAGCCGCAGGTTAAATGTTGCTCATCTACGACAAGAGGGCGCTTAATTAACTTGCCATCTTGCGACATCATTTCTGCTGCTTCTTCAATGGTCATCGTTGGTACTTTTTCTTTTAAATTGTCCGCACGATAACGTTGACCGTGTGTATTAAAGAAGTATTTCAAACCGCGATCTTGATACTTAGTCATCCATTTAAGCAAATCGTCTTTTTTAGGCGGCTCTGCAACTAAATCTTGAAATTCATACTGAACATGATGGTCGTCCATCCATTTGCGTGCTTTTCTAGAAGTGGAGCAACGTTTATAACCGTAAAATTTAATCATAAATTACCTCATTTACTCATGTGTTGTCTGAAAAATTCGATTTCTTCATCGTTAGCGATATCTGCGATTCTGTCTTTTTGGTTAACGAAAAAGACGTGACCACGAGGATTATCTTCATCACCATAAGATTTACAAATAGCATGAACGCCGCGACCAAGCAAAAAGCCGAAAAGTGTAAATTGCATGTCGTGTAAAAAGTCGTTATTGGCAGTAATTAAAAACGTAGGCAAGAAATTGTGGTCAATGTATTTTTCTACATCCAACTGTTCATGATATTTATTAACTGCATTCTTAGTAAAGTAAAGACTTTCCACGCCTGCAAGGCTGTCTGGCGTTAAGACGAAGGATGCGGCACAGTTTAAGCCAACTGCTCTAAATTTTAAGTTAAGTGGCTTATATGAGAATAATTTAGCATAATCTGGATTGGCCAAAATGGTAACGTATTGCTCTGCCATTTGACCGCCTGCACTGTCACCAATAATGAAGACATTATTTCTGTCTAAGCGATATTCTTCTGCATGATCATCGACCCAGTGCATGTAACGATCAACATCGTCTAATTCATCTGGAAATTCTGCATGTTCTGGGGCTAAACGGTAGTTAGGATTAATAAATGCAAATCCACGCTTGGCTAACCCCATGCCATAGTATTGGTAGGTTTCTTTGGTACCATAAACCCAACCGCCACCGTGGATATTAATAATGACAGGGAAGGGTGCACTTTCTTTTTTAGGAAGATAAACATCTAATGTATGCCATTTTTCGTCTGGACCGTAAGGTAAATTGTCGATTCTTTCAACTTCTGGGATGTCATGAGGCAGATCACTGTCACGATGATCATCGCTTTTCTTACAACTACTGCGATACTCATGAAGGAAGTTTTTAATTTTATTTGTAAGTTCCATCTTCTTATTCTCTTTTCTAAAAACAAACGCTTTCACAATTAATTATACTCAAACTAAAAATAAAAAATATTTTTTTGAAAAATATGCTTGCATTTTTAAAAGATATTACCTATAATAATTTATGTTCTGTTGAGGACATACAAACATACGAAATGGTCTGGTAGCTCAGCTGGATAGAGCAACAGTCTTCTAAACTGTGGGTCGTGGGTTCGAATCTCACCCGGATCACTGATAAAAGCAATACTGCGTGTATTGCTTTTTTTGTGCTTAAAATAAGTTGATCACCATTTGACCACTAAAAATTGTATAATACAAATTCATGACAATAATTAAGTTATTCTTACATTGAAGCTTAATCTGTTGACTAAATTTGCTAACGATATTATTCTAAATTTGATTTCTTAAAAAATAAGTGTGAATTTATATTATTTTCGCATAACGGGGGAAAGAAGATTGACTACTACCAAAAAGATTATTATGAAACTGGCATGTGCAACAGCTCTTGGTGCGGCTGGCGTAGCAGTAACTCAAGTAAATAGACCACAAGTTACTGTTAATGCTGCAACTACTTCTGTAGCAGCTCGTGCTCTTGGGGTTGACGTTGCTAGTTACCAAAGTGCTGATTTATCAAGTCACGCTCAAGCTGGTTCACAATTTGCTATTGTTAAGGTAAGTGAAGGAACCTCTTATCGTAATCCAAAAGCATCTAACCAAATCTCAACAGCTATTTCTAATAATATGATGCCAATGGCATATCATTTTGCTACATTTAGTTCAAATGCTAATGCAGCAGTTGCTGAAGCAAATTACGCTATTAAGGCAGCTCAAGCATTTGGTTTGCCTAAGGGTTCATACATTGCTTGTGACTACGAAACTGGCCAAGGCAACAACATTTATGGTGGTAAGACGCCAACTGCTAACGCAATCATTGCATTCATGGACACAATCAAGGCAGCTGGTTACCAACCACTTCTTTACGCAAGTTCATCAGTTTTGCAAAACAACATTGATACCAGCAGCGTAATTGCTGAGTACCCTAACTCATTATGGGTAGCTTCATATGCTATTTCAGGTAGAATTGATAATCCTAACTTTAATTACTTCCCATCAATGGACGGTGTATCAATTTGGCAATTTACTGATAACTGGCGTGGCTTAAACGTTGACGGTAATGTTGCAGTTCTTCCATTGTCAATTGATGGAAATGTAACTTCAAACAATGGTGCTATTTCTCAAGCTCCAAGTAAGCCTGCTACTAGTTCAAAACCAGCTAACAATGAACCAACAACTACTGGCTACATTATGAAGAAGTCATACGTTTACAATAAGAAGGGTGAACGTGTAAGTGGTTCATATGCTGCATATACCAATATTAATTATTATGGTGGAGCAACTAAGCTTGATAATGGTAAGACCGCTATTAGAGTTGGCACAGACCGTTACATTATGGCAAGCAATGTTTTAGGTAACTCTCGTGTCTTAAAGCATAATGCTTATGTTTATAAGAATAATGGTTATTCTCGTGCTAGCTGGCGTGTATTAAGAAAAGGCACTCCAATTAAGACATATGGTTCAAAATTCCACATTAATGGTAAGAGCTATTACCGTATTGGTAAAAACATGTATGTTAAGTGTGGTAACTTTTAATTAATAAAAAATAAATAGAAGCGCAAGTGAATTCGTTTATCAGAATTTGCTTGCGCTTTTTTGTGTTGGCAAGATATGATTATTTCAAATAAGTTGGAAAAAGTAAGGAGGGAAATAATGAAAAAGAAACTTCTAAACTTAATAGGAATACTTAGTTTAATAAGTATTTTTGTAATTTGGGCTCAACCTGTAAAGGCTGATGTTGATTATGACATTACTGATATGAATGTTACTGCTAAGGTTAATCGTGATGGTTCAGTTATGATCCATCGAAAGATATATTATGATTTTGACAGCGATGCACATGGCGTTTTTTATCGACAAAATTTAACGCAAAAACAGCAAATTAAGGATATTCAAGTAAAGGTAAATAATCAACTGGTGGTTGCTGCAAATAACGAGAAAAATAATACTTATCAATTAACCAAGAAAGATAATTCCTATAGGTTTAAGGTTTTTCATCGAATTTCGGAAGATAGCCGGATTAAAGTTGAATACTCTTATAAAATTTTAAATTTAATCACTAATTATAAAGATACTGCTGAATTAAATTTTAAAATTATTGGGAATGGTTGGGATACCGACATTGATCATGCTCAAGCTACAGTTGTTTTTCCTGAACCGGTAAAAGGGCTAAAAGCATGGGCTCATGGCTCGTTAGATGGCTATACTCAAGTTTTGCCACAAAAGGGTAAAGTCATTATGAAAGCAGACGGCGTAGCAGGTGATGTTGGAATCGAAGTGCATGCGATTTTCCCTACCGCTGTCACAGCAGCAAATAAAAATTTTGTTGATCAGAATAAAAAAGCAGCGATTGAAAAGCAAGAGGCGCAACTAGCCAAAGAAGCTAATGAAAGAAGAAAAAGAAAATCATACTTTGGTTGGGGCTTAGCCTTTGTTTCTTTGATTAGTGGGTTAGCAGTTATTATCAAGGGATTCTTTGGTAAAAAATTAGGTTTTAAACCTAAAAAGGAGCGGGATCTTGCTCATAATTATGAAATTCCTAATGTGGATCCAGTAACTGCTCAGGTTTTAGATAATGCTGCCTGGCCAGATACAAAGGCATTTACAGCATATTTAATGCAACTTGCTGGTAAAAAGAAAATTAAAATTGAGGAGTTTAAGACAAAGCACTTAAAGAAGGCCAATTATCGAATTTCTATTGTAGATGAAAGTATCTTAGATGATGATTTGTTATATTTTCTCTTTAAACAGGTAGGAGATGGAAAATCTTTTACAACCAAGGGATTAAGGAATTATACTTCCAGAAAATTAGGCAAAAAATTCGATAGCTGGTGCAAGAAAAGATATAAACAGACCGAAAAAGATGGATTTTTAGATCATGGATTAAAAATGGTTAGAAGTCACTATCGTAGTCTAGCTATCATAGGAATTATGATTAGTATTGCTGCCTGGGCGATTGCAATATTCCAACTTGGTTCATCTACAGCTAGTGTTGTTGGTGGTGGAATTTTACTAATTATCATTGAATTTATCGCTTTCTTTATCGGCAATAATAAGATTAGTCTGTATACAAAAAAAGGCGCGCTTGAAACTGGTCAAGTGCGTGGATTTGAAAAGATGTTAGATGACATTGGCAGATTTAAAATGAAAGATATCGGTGACCTGATTTTATGGGAAGATATTATGCCATACGCGGTTGCCTTTGGTTTGTCAAAAAAAGTTTTAAAGCAATTAAGACTTGAATTCTCTGAAGATGAATTGAATGCGACTGGCTTCATCGTTGGCAGTTCTTTCTATAGTACGGGTAGTGATGGCTTTGAAAGAAACTTTACTAGTAGTTTTTCTGAAGGTGTATCTTATGGTTCGTCGTCCTCATCTGGCGGCAGTGGCGGCTTTTCCGGTGGCTCCTCCGGCGGTGTAGGTAGCGGCAGCGGCGGAGGTGCTTTTTAATCGGAGAATTTTAGAAACAAAGCGATGAAAAAACTTGTATAATTAAAGGAAAAAAGAAAGAAGGATGAATTATGCCATTTGTACACATTGAATTAATTAAAGGTCGTTCTGACGAACAAATTACTAACTTAATGAAGGATGTTACTGAAGCCGTTCATAAAAATACAGGCGCTCCTAAGGAACATATTCATGTCATTATTAATGAATTAGGTAAGCATTCATACGGTCAAGGCGGAGAATGGAGGGCTTAATAATTTGAAGATAATCTTTTGCATCGGCGAAAGATTATTTTTTCGTTTTAGGATTAGGGGATAAATATGACGCAATTAACTGATGAAATGTTTCAAATTTTTGATCAACCAGAATTTTCTTTTAAGAAGATCAAAATGCAGCACACTGAAGCAGAAGTGGCAGAATTAAAGGACAAATTTAAAGGCGTATGGCAAACTTGGAAGGCTGTTAATCAGGTTGTAGCAAAAAAATTGCCAGCGGGCGAATTTGCTAAAGTTCATGTAGAGAGCTGGACTAATGGTTGGAATTTGCGCGATCATTACTGGGCTTCATATCGTTTGCAAGACTTAGCAGATGCTAATCCTTGTATTGGCGTAATGCTGGATAAGAAACAATTGCAAGTATATTTGATGTTTCAGCATTATAAGAGTGAAAAAAGAAGAATGGCTCCTGAACAATATAATAAATTATTGGCTGACATTCCTAGTTGGAGTAAGCAAATTGATTTGCAAGACTGGTATATTTGGAATGGCGAAATGTCTTCTGAATTTGATAAGCATACAAAATTAAATGATTATTTAAAGCAAAGCGATATTCAGACACAATTTAAATCAGATCTCAAAGATGCAACGTTTTTGATAGGGAAATTTATTTTTAGAGATCAGCAACATGATGTTAATATGGAAGACTTTATTACACAGGCAATTATGGACTTGGCGCCATTGTATGAAAATTTGGATAAAAAATAAGGACTTACTTCGATAAAATATCGAGATAAATCCTTGATAAAATTAATTTAACTTAACTATCCAATTATATTTGTCTTCTAAATCGCCGACTTGGATGCCAAATAACGTATCATAAAGTTTTTGTGTAATTGGGCCTACTTTGGTTTCGTCACCGAAGGCATGCTTTTTACCTTGGTAGGTAAGTGAGCCGACTGGTGAAATAACTGCGGCCGTTCCCATTGCACCTGCTTCAACGAAGCGATCAACATCATCGATTGGAATTTTTGTTTCAATTGGATTAAGTCCAAGCTCTTCCGCAATCTTTAAAATTGAACGCTTAGTAATAGATGGCAAGATAGAATCTGATTTAGGTGTTTGGAATTGACCATCTTTAGTAATACCGAAGAAATTGGCACCACCAAATTCATCAATGTATTTGTGTTCTTTAGGATCCAAATAAAGAGCATCCGCAAATCCATTTTTCTTGGCAATTAATGACGGCATTAAGCTGCTGGCATAATTACCGGCAGTTTTTGCTTGGCCAGTACCGGCTGGAGCTGCACGGTCGTAATCGCTGACCTCATAAGGCATTGGCTTAAGTCCTTTAATATAAGCTCCAACTGGAGTGGCATAAATTCTAAATTGATAAGTCTAAGATGGTGACACGCCGACAATTGGCTGCATCCCCATCATGAATGGGCGAATATAGAGCGTTCCGCCAGAACCATAAGGAGGAACAAAGTCTTGGTTAGCTTTAACAACCTCCTTAACGGCTTTAATAAATTCGTCTTCAGGATAAGGCTCCATTAATAGTCGTTTTGCAGAGTTAGCCATTCTTTTAGCATTTTGTTCAGGTCTAAATAAATTAATGCCATCATCTTTTCTGCGATAAGCTTTAAGTCCTTCAAAGACCTCTTGGCCATAGTGCAGTTCTTCAGCTGCTTCATTAAAGGTAATTGATGAGTCTTGGGTTAAGTGGCCGCCTTGCCATTTACCATCTTTAAATTCATCAACCCAGCGATAAGGCAAATCGTGATACTTAAAGCCGAGTTTATTCCAGTCTAAGTCTTCGGGATGAGTTTTAGCCATAATTGTCCTCCTCGTTGTCTCAATATCATTTTTATTAGATTATAGTGAGACTTAACTTAAAAAGCAAAAGGTTTGATATATACTTAAAGTAAGTAAAAATAAAACAATATAGCTAAATTGAAAAAGTGGTGAAAATATGTACGATTATCGTAATAATATCAAAGTAATTTTAAATAAAACGGAGGCAGACGACAAAAGTTTAGCCAACAGTTTAAATGCCATCAAAGCAATTATTGCTATGGCTGATGGCGGAAATGTGGACAAACCAAAAGTAAAAAGCGCTCCAAAGAAAAATGCCAATACTCAATCAATTGCCCAACGAAATGCAGATTTGAAGCAATTTAAGCAACTATTGATGGGATTAACTAATTTAATCGAAACACCAGGGAATGAAAAAGCTAAGAAAACTTCATTGGAAGCTCTACATAAATTAACTTTTGTTCCTGGTGTGGGTAAACGTTATGGCAATGTTTTAGGCAAACTAGACCAAGCGATTCAAAAGTCAAAGACTACTAAAGAGGCAGTCAATAAAAAGATTTTTGAAGATGCGATGAAGCCTAAAGAGCAACCTAAGCGTGATTATCGTAAAGGTAGACGCTATACAGTTATCCGTGCACTTTCTGGTTGCAATTTAATTAATGATGATGGTCAAATTGTTTATCGCATTAAGGAATCACAAATTCATTCGCTTAATTTGAAAAGCGGAGATATTGTAGAAGCACTAGAAGATCGAGAGAATCCTCATTTTGAAGCTGAAATTTTGCGTGTTGTTGGCTATCGCAAATTACGTACGCGAGATTATGATCCGATTGAGGAATTTCGTTATGCGGTTGTGCAAGGTCGAACTGGACAATTGGCAATTACGCGTAATATTAAAGGACAAAAATTACGCATCAGAGGTAAGGCAATAACCATTCCAGTAGATTCAAGCTATTATCAAGGTGAAAATATTCATTTGGAAGATGGCTCAATTGTTGATTTAGCTTGGTATACTGGGGATGTTCGCATTAAGAAAAATCCTGCTGATGCCGTACAAATTCGCTGGATTTATCAAGTAGATCCACCTAAACAATCAGACCTTTCTTATAAGAAGAAAGACAAGAGCAAAGATAAAGCAGCAGAAGAATTAACTAAATTAGATATGAATCTGCACTATCAACGAGTAGGTATTGCAATTGGTGATAATCAAAACGAAGGAGTTTTAGAGGGAATAGTTAATCGTTATAATGGCATTCCGATTCCAATTGATGCCTTTGAAGGCAAAAAGAAGGTCATGGAACGCCAAATTAAAGATCTTGATATTGTGATTTTGATGACAGCATATGCTGCTCATGATGCGACTTGGAATATTCAAGAATTTGCTTCAAAATATGGGGTGAAATTTGCAGTTTCGTCATCAAAAGGTTATAGGTCATTTGAAAGAGCACTATATCGTGCGGAAAATAAATTACCTGCTTACGAGGGAACACAAACAATTGACTATAAAGAAGCAAAAGATAACTAATATCTGCTTTGTTTTTATTGATAAATTCTTTTTTAGGTAGTAAACTATAAGAGTTGTATTTGTGGAGACCTCCACATCTGCAACCGCACGGCTCGGGGTTAGAAGTCTTCTTGAGTAAGAAGCACCTCAGTTCGGCGAGTCTAAGTATTTTTTCGGAGGTGTACAAATGTACGCAATTATTAAGACCGGTGGTAAGCAATACAAAGTTGCAGAAGGCGACAGCGTATTTGTAGAAAAGCTTGATGCTGAAGAAGGTAGCTCAGTAACTTTTGACGAAGTTATCCTTGTTGCTAATGGTGACGACGTTAAGGTTGGTACTCCATTAGTAGATGGTGCTAAGGTAACTGCTAAAGTTGAAAAGCAAGGTAAGGAAAAGAAGGTTGTAACTTTCAAGTACAAGCCTAAGAAGCACTCACACAGCAAGTATGGTCACCGTCAACCTTACACTAAGGTTACAGTTGAAAAGATTGAAGCTTAATTCAGAGGTGAAATGATTATGAATATTTTAGGTATGAAATTATTTGCCCACCACAAGGGTGGCGGTTCTACTGCCAACGGTCGTAACTCAGCTGGTCGTCGTTTAGGCGCTAAGGCTGGTGACGGTCAAACTATCCACGCAGGTACTATTATTTACCGTCAACGTGGTACTAAGATTCACCCAGGCAAGAACGTAGGTCAAGGTGGAGACGACACTTTATTTGCACTTGTTAACGGCGTTGTTAAGTTTGAACGTCTTGGCAAGTACAAGAAGCAAGTTTCTGTATACCCAGCTGAAGAAGCTAAGTAATTCAGATATAAAATAAGGCGGGTAGCTAGTGCCACCCGTCTTTTTTTATGGTATTTTCCATAGCAGATTTAGTATAATTAATAAATATATTACGCAAAGAAGGTATCTGATTATGGAAAATAAAGAGGAATTACTTACATTAATTAACCATCGTATTAATCAAGTTACAGCTTTGATTAAGGGACATAACGCAGATGCTATGATTATCTTTAATCAAGCTAATTATCGTTATCTTACTAATTTTACCGGCGAAGAGGCACAATTAATATTGACGGCCAGTGGTGAGCGAATTCTTTTGTCAGATTCACGTTTTGCAGGACAAATTAAGGCGCAAGCTCCAGGCGAAATGAATGTAATAATGAAACATTCAAGTGACTATGAAGAATTGACTAAAGCCCTTAAGAAAATGGATATCAAAAAGGTTTTGGTAGAAGGTGAATTTGTTTCAGCTAGTGAATTTTCAAAATTAAAGGAATTAAATCCAGATCTTAATTTTGAAATGGTTGAAGAACTAGTCGAACGTGTCAGAAATGTAAAAGATGAACTTGAAATTGCTGCTTTACGCAAAGCTATTGATATATCAATGGAAAGTTTCAAAGGTATTTTGCCGATGATCAAGCCTGGCGTAAAGGAACGTGCAATTGGTGCTAAACTAGATTATCTTTTTAAAGTAAATGGTGGAGACGGCCCAGACTTTGAGACAATTGTTGCTTCAGGTGTGCGCTCGGCTTGGGCTCACGGCGTAGCTAGTGACAAGGAACTTGAAGAAGGCGATATGATCGTCATTGATTTTGGTAGTTTTTATCATGGTTATGCGGCTGATATTACTAGAACGGTTGCCTTAGGTGACGTTGATGAGGAAATGCACAAGATTTATGATATTGTCCATGAAGCACAGCGCCGAGGTATTGAAGCAGCCGTTGTGGGAAATACAGGCCACGATGTTGATAAGGCAGCTCGTGATTATATAACTGAGCAAGGTTATGGTAAATACTTTGGTCATGGTATTGGTCACGGAATTGGTCTTGAAATCCATGAATTATGTCAACCTGCTCTGCCTTTTAGGACAACTAAACTAGTTAATAATATGGTTCACACTGTTGAACCAGGTATTTATTTGCCTGATAAAGGCGGCGTTAGAATCGAAGATGATATTTTGATTCATGATCAAGCGCCTGAAACTTTATCTACTTTGCCTAAAGATGAGTTAATTTCATTATAGTTAATATTTTAATAGGCCGAAGTTATAGCCAAAACGGTCTAAGATTGGTAAGATAATAATTGTAGAAATGAGGGACTTATTATGACAATGATTTCAGTAAACGAATTCAAGAATGGCTTAACTATTCAATACAATAACGATTTATGGCGTATTGTTGAATTCCAACATGTAAAACCAGGTAAGGGTAGTGCATTCGTACGTTCAAAGCTTAAGAGCTTGAGAACCGGTGCTGTCCAAGAATATACTTTCCGTTCAACTGCAAAGGTTGAAACTGCAGATATTCAAACTAAGTCAATGCAATACTTGTACAATGACGGTTCAAGTTACGTATTCATGGATACTTCAACTTACGATCAATTAGCTATTCCAAATGAACAAATCAAGGATGAAGCTAACTACTTGTTAGAAAACATGGTAGTTAACGTAATCATGCACGAAGGTGAAACTTTAGGTATTCAATTACCTAATACTGTTGATTTGAAGGTAGCTAAGACTGAACCAAACATCAAGGGTGATACTTCATCAGGTGGTGGTAAGCCAGCTACTATGGAAACTGGTTTGGTAGTTAACGTACCATTCTTTATTAACGAAGGTGACGTATTAACTATCAACACTTCTGATGGTACATACGTATCACGTGCAAATAAGTAGTTTTTTGAGGTAACAAAATGGCAGATAGTTCAAAAATTCTCTTAAGTGGTGAAGAAAACAGCGAACAAATTAAAATTGATCCAAGTGTTCTAGAAGTTATTTTGGGAATTGCTGCTGAAAAAATTGATGGCGTTGCTGGAATGCGTGGTAGCTTAAAGTCAGGACTTAATTGGGTTCTTGGCCGTGAAGATCACGGTAAGGGCGTTAACGTAAAAGTTGACGAAGATAATAAATTAATTGCTGATGTTTATGTCTACCTTGAAAGTGGCGTTAATGTTCCTAAAGTGGGAATGGAAATTCAAAAGGAATTGAAGGCTCAATTGTTACAAATGACTGACCTTGAACTTAAGTCAATCAATGTTCATGTGGTAGGCTTAGCTTTCCCAGAAGATGAAAATGACGCTGAAGAAAGTCAAACCACCTCAGAGCTGTTTCCGGAGGATGAATAGAGAGATAATGAACCAACACGAAAGTCGAAAAGTTGCTATGCAAGCAGTATATTTGGCTAATCAAGAGCCAGATTTAACTGCTGAAGATGTGGAAGCAAAAGTCGTCGCAACACTTAATTTAAAACAGCTTTCTGCCTATTCAAAGAAACTAATTAAAGGCGTACTTGAAAATCGTGAAGATTTGCAGTCTGAATTAACTAGTCATTTGAAAAAGGGCTGGCGTCTTGAACGTGTAAGTCAAATAGTTGTTGCTATTATGGAAGTTGCACTTTTTGAAATTAAGAATAGTGATGAAATTGATCCTAAGGCAGCAGTTAATGAAGCTTTAAATTTATGTGACGAATTTGCTGAGCCAAAAGAAAAACCATTTATTAATGGTATGTTAGCAAACTTTGTTTAATAACGATTGAATAGCCGGCAGCTTTGCCGGCTATTTTTTAGTAATAAGGAGAAAAAATAATGGGAAAAATTCTTGATGGTAAGGCATTTGCAAATTTATTAGGTCAAAATCTTAAAGAAAAGGTTAAGAAATTAAAAGATGAGGGAATAACGCCACATTTTTGCGTAATAAATATTGGGGACGATCCTGCAAGCAAAATCTATGTTCGAACTAAAAAGCGTCGTGCTGAAAAAATGGGTATTATCCAAGACATCTATCAAATGTCGGCTGATACAAAGCAAGAAGAAGTTTTAGCTTTAATTGATAAATTAAATGCAGATCCAGCAATCAATGGTTTAATGGTACAATTGCCAGCTCCTAAACAAATTGATGCGGATGCCTTGCTAGAAAGAATTGATCCTAATAAAGATGTAGATGGATTAACTCCAGCTAATATTGGTCATCTTTGGATGGGTAACCATTTTGTAGAACCAGCTACTGCCGAAGGGATCATTGCTTTACTTAAGCATTATGAAATTCCACTTGAAGGTAAAAACGTTGTAATTATTGGCCGCAGCAATATTGTAGGTAAGCCTTTAGCAGCTTTAATGTTGGAACAAAATGCTACAGTTACGATTGCGCACTCAAGAACTAAGAATTTGGGTGAAATTACTAAAAAGGCAGATGTTTTAGTTTCTGCAACTGGTCAGGCATTTTTAGTTAAAGCAGATATGGTTAAAGATGGTGCAGTTGTGGTTGATGTTGGTATGAACCACGTTGATGGTAAATTAGTCGGTGATGTAGATTTTGATAAAGTAAAAGAAAAGACCAGTTATATTACTCCTGTTCCAGGTGGTGTAGGTCCCTTAACTGTGCAATTCTTGATGGAAGCAGTAGTTAAATTGACTAGGAGACAAAATAAATGACCGATAATAAGTATTTAACGGTTACAGATTTAAATTATTATATTACGCAAAAATTTAAAAATGATCCTTACTTGCATAAGGTGTTTTTGCAAGGTGAATTGTCTAACTTTCGTTATCGCCGAAATTCACATCAGTATTTTTCATTAAAAGATGAAAAGTCTAAAATTAATGTGGTGATGTTTCGTTCCTACTTTGATAAGGTGAAATTCAAGCCTGAAGAAGGAATGAAGGTATATGTAGTTGGCTATGTTAGCGTTTATGGACCACAGGGCTCATATCAGTTTTATGCGGAGAATATGGAACCGGCCGGGCTTGGAGCGCTTTATGAACAATTAAAGCAACTTCAAGCTAAATTAGCTAAGGAAGGCTTATTTAATCCAGAGCATAAAAGAAAACTGCCACGTTTTCCTGATAGGATCGCAGTCGTAACTAGTGCTTCTGGAGCTGTTATTCATGATATTATGGTGACAGCTAACCGCCGCTTTCCTCATGCGGAAATTGATCTATTCCCAGCACAAGTACAAGGCGATACTGCGGCTGATTCATTAGTTAAAGCCATGCGCCAGATTGCTGCACAAGGCGATAAATATGATGTCATGATTATTGGTCGTGGTGGTGGATCACTAGAAGATTTGTGGCCTTTTAATGAAGAGGAAGTAGTACGGCAAGTTTATGCAATGCCAATGCCGGTTATTTCATCAGTAGGACACGAAACAGATACTACTTTATGTGATTTAGTAGCTGATGCACGGGCGGCTACGCCAACTGCAGCCGCTGAGTATGCGACGCCTAATTTGGCAGATGAATTGGCAGGAATTCATCAATTACAGAGTCGGTTAATTGCAGGAATGCAAAATAATATTAGCCAAAAACGTGATCGTTTAAATCGAATTAAAAACTCTGTAATTATGAGAGAACCTACCCGACTTTATGATCAACAAATTCAACAAGTTGATTTATTAAAGCAGCGCCTGCAAAATAGTATTCAAAATAAAGTGAATAATTCTTTGCAAAATTATCGTTTATTAAAACAGCGTTTGCTCAGCGTTAGTCCTGATAAGCAAATTGCAGGAATGAAACAACAAGAAAATTTTTTGACTAAACAGTTAAATGACAATATGCGTCATTATCTAAAGAGTAAGCGTAGTGATTTTAGTAAAGTAGTTCAACAACTTGATGATTATAGTCCACTTAAAACTTTAGAACGTGGCTTTGTTTATACTACTAATGAAGATGGAGAAACTATTAGTTCAGTTGATCAAATTAAAAAAGATGATCATTTAAATCTTCATTTTAAAGATGGACAAGTTACAGCAACAGTTACAGAGGTAAGGAAATAAATATGCCAACAAAGAAAAATAATTTTGAAGAACAATTAAATAGTTTAGAAAAAATTGTCACTAATCTTGAAAACGGAAATGTACCACTTGAAGATGCTTTAAAGGAATTTCAAGAAGGAGTAAAGATTAGTCGTGAACTAGATAAAAAGTTGACTAGTGCAGAAGAAACTGTAGCTAAGTTGATTGATAGTGATGGTACTGAACATGAACTAGATCCAAATAATGCAGCAGCTCCAGAGGATTAATATGACAGCATTTAAATATTTTAAAGAAGATTGGACACCAGTAATTGATGATTATCTAGCTAAACATTTAGCTTCAGAGGTTGATGACAAGAAAATTAGTCAGATCATGGCTTATTCAGTTATGGCTGGTGGTAAAAGATTAAGACCCCTTTTGTTTTTGGCAATCTTGAATACATTAGGACGCAAAATAGAAGAGCCTGAAATTAGAATTGCTTGTGGGATTGAATTAATTCACACATATTCTTTGATTCATGATGACTTACCTGCAATGGATAATGATGATTATCGTCGTGGTAAGTTAACTAGTCATAAAAAATGGGGTGAAGCTGAGGCTATTTTAGCTGGGGATGCACTCTTACCATTAGGCATTCAATGGATAGCAGAAGGCAGTCGTTCTGCCAAGTTAGTTACCATCATTACACAGGCAGTTGGGCCTAACGGTATGGTTGGTGGTCAATATCTTGATATTGATTCCACTAATAATGCAAGTGTGGCTGATGACGCTAAGTTTATCAACAAGATGGAATGGCTAAAAACTGGTTGTTTAATTCAAGCCAGTGTGGAAATGGCAGCTACTTATGCTAAGGCTAGCGATATTGAACAAGTTAAATTAATCGATTTTGCCAAAGCATTTGGTCGTTCATATCAAATTTATGATGACTTAGTTGATGTGGTTGAGACAAGTGAAGAAGCCGGCAAAGCTACTCATAAGGATAAAGAAGAAGGCAAAAATAATACTTTAACTTTATTGGGAATTAATCAAAGCCGGAAGGAATTAAAGGATTTGATTGATCAAGCTAAAGATGATTTGCATGGCTTGAATGGAGAAGTATTAGCTGGTTTTTTGAATCTATATCAAAAGGTGTTGTAAATGGCAAAGCAAAGAGCAGATGTTTTATTAGCTGAACAAGGAATCTTTCATTCTCGTTCTGCTGCGCAAAGAGCAATTATGGCGGGCTTAGTTTCAGATCATAATCATCAAAGAATTGATAAGAGCGGAACTAAGTTCCCTGAAGGCGAGAAGTTTTACGTCAAAGATGATGGTAAAAAATATGTTTCTCGTGGTGGTTTCAAACTTGAGAAAGCATTGAAGGTTTTTGACATCGACTTACAAGATAAGATTTGTTTAGATATTGGAGCTTCAACTGGTGGCTTTACCGATGTTGCTCTGCAAAACGGGGCCAAGATGGTTTATGCGTTAGATGTAGGCTACAATCAATTAGCTTGGCAATTAAGAGATGATCCACGTGTAGTAGTAATGGAGAAGCAGAATTTCCGTTATTCTAAACCTGAAGATTTTAATCAAGGCTTACCTGATTTTGCGATGACTGATGTTTCGTTTATTTCACTTGATTTGATCATGCCGCCAATGTATGAAATCCTAAAGGATCAATGTGATGCTGTTTGTCTAATTAAGCCACAATTTGAGGCAGGTCCAGAAAACGTTGGTAAGCATGGTATTGTTCACGATCATGAAGTCCATAAAAATGTAATTGAACATACTATGCAAAAGGCAATGGAAATTGGTTTTAATGTTTTAGATGTTGATTATTCACCAATTAAAGGTGGTAAAGGAAACATTGAATTTTTGATTCATTTGCAAAAAGACGAAGCTAACGGTGGTCGTAATTTGTGGTCAAGTACCCCAGCAGAAGTAGTAGAACGTGCTGTAAATAGTCTCTAGGAGTGGAAAAATGCTAGTTGAACTAGATATTAAAAATTTTGCGATTATTAAAAGCTTAAAAGTTCGCTTTCAAGAAAAAATGACCGTGATTATCGGTGAAACTGGTGCTGGTAAATCAATAATCATTGATGCGGTTTCATTATTGATGGGAAGCCGTAGTCAAAAAGAGATGATCCGTTCTGGAGAACAAAAGGCTGTAATTACGGGTTTGTTTGTACTTGATAATCAAAAAGAAAAGATTGCGGAGCTTTGTGAAAAGTATGGTCTGCCTCATGATGACGATCAATTAGTGATTAGCCGAGAATTAGCCATCAAGGGTAGAAATATAGTACGTATTAATGGTCAATTAACTACTATCAATGTTTTACGTGAAATCGGCAATTATTTAGTTGATATTCATGGTCAGCATGATCAGCAAATATTAATGGATCAAGATCGTCAAATTGATTTAGTTGATGATTATGCATCTGATTCTTTTAAAGAAGAATTATCAGCGTATCAAGAGGATTATCGCCATTGGCAAAAGTTAACTAATCAACTGCGTCATTTGCGTCAAGATGCACAAGAATTGGCCCAAAAACAAGATATTCTTCAATTTCAAAATGATGAGTTAGAGTCTGCTAATTTGGAAGATCCTGATGAGGATGAAAAATTAGAGGAAGAATTTAACGAATTAAATAATTATCAAAAAATTGCAGATACTGCCAATTATTTTATGCAGCTGTACGATGATGACGAGCACGGAATTGCAACGTTATTAGGGGATGCACAAAATGCAGCGACAGATTTAACGGAATTTGGTTCAAAATTTAAAGATTTTGCTAAAACTGTTGATGACGGAGTGTATGCTTTAAACGACGCTCGTAGTGAGTTGTCTAATTTGATGGATCAGATGGATTTTGATGAAGAACGTTTCCAATATGTAACTAATCGTTTAGATACGTTGAACTCATTGAAGAAAAAGTATGGTCCAACGTTGGCAGATGTCTTTGCTTTTTACGCTAAAGTGCAAAAAGAACTTGGTCAGTTTGAAACTGGCGGTTTAGATGAAGAAAAGCTGCAAGCAGAAGTGGCACAAGTTGAAGAAAAGATGACCAAAGAAGCTAGACAATTGCACCTAATTCGAGAAAAAGTTGCCCATTCACTAGAAGAGCAAATAAAACAAGAATTAGCAGATCTTTATATGGAAAAGGCCCGCTTTTCTATTAATTTTGAAGAAACCAAAACTTTTACGGCTAAAGGTACAGATGCAATTGTATTCTTGATTGCACCTAACCCAGGTGAAGATCTAATGCCGTTAGTAAAAATTGTCTCAGGCGGTGAGCAATCGAGATTAATATTGGCATTGAAGGCTATCTTTAGTCATGTTGAACCTGTTGGAACGATGATCTTTGACGAAATTGATACAGGTGTTTCAGGACGTGTTTCTGCCGCAATCGGTAAAAAGATGCATTCTATTGGTCAAGACAAGCAGGTAATTGCTATAACCCACTCTCCACAGGTTGCAGCTGCAGGTGATCAACGTTATTTAGTTGCAAAACAAGTAAAAGATGGTTCTACGTTTACTCAAATAGGACCTTTAAGCAAGGAAGAAACTATTACTGCAATTGCTCAAATGATGGCAGGACAAGATGTAACAGATGCGGCTAAAAAGAACGCTGCTGATTTGATTAAGAGTATTAAAGATGAATAGTATCAATAAGTTTTGGATGGATTTTTGTCAAAAACATCATGTTAATCCGGGAGAATTAGAAGGTGCTTATGCATTTGGCGGAAATAGCCAAGATGCTGATGTATTAAGCGATTTAATTAATCGTGGCATTAAAACCGCTACTACAAGCGTATATGATCCAGATGAAGATGTTCCCACAGTCGGTCAATATGCTATTGTTTTAAATGGAGAAAATAAACCAGTGTGCGTAATTCGAAATAAAACCGTGGAAATTATGCCATTTAAAAATGTTTCTGCTGAACATGCATATTTAGAGGGTGAAGGAGATCGCTCATATGATTATTGGCGAAAAATTCATGAAAATTTTTTTGCATGGGAATGTCGAGAAAATTTAAACACTATTTTTAGTGAAAATACTGAAGTAGTTTGTGAGACTTTTGAAAAAGTAGATTGAGGCAAAAAATAGGCTATCAGTCTACTTTTTTGATGCCTTGAGACGTCTACGGTTGAACTACATAAAGAGAAAACTTGAAAAACTATTGATTTTAGTGCAAACTAGATATATTAATAGTTACTAAGAGGAGTTCAGCATGGCAGATAAAGGTTTGTTATTAGTACTTTCGGGTCCTTCAGGTGTTGGTAAAGGAACTGTAAAAAGTGCTATTGTTGAAAACAAAGTCTTTCCATTTGAGTATTCAGTTTCAATGACTACTCGTAAGCCTCGTCCCGGCGAAGTCGATGGAAAAGATTATTTCTTTGTAAGTGAAGAACGTTTTCAAGAAGCTATTAAAAATGGTGAGTTATTAGAATATAATAATTACGTTGGACATTATTATGGTACGCCATTAGGTCCCGTAAAAAAGATGTTACATGATGGCAAAGACGTTTTATTGGAGATTGACGTTAACGGTGCCGCTAAGGTCCGTGAGAAAATGCCTGATGGCGTGTTCATTTTTTTAACTCCACCAGATTTGCATACATTGCACCTGCGATTAGAACATCGTGGTACTGAGTCAGAAGATGTAATTCGTGGTAGAATTAAACAAGCTCGAAATGAAATCTTGGAAATGGAAGAATATGATTATGCAGTTGTAAATGATACAGTTGCTAATGCAGTAGACCATATCAAGGCAATTGTTGATGCAGAGCATGTCAGTGTTAAGCGTGTAATTGATGACTATCGTAAGATGGTCAAGGAGGATTAATCATGAGAATTACTTATCCATCAATTGATAAATTGTTGTCACGTGTTGATTCACGTTATTCATTATCTGTACTTGCTGCTAAGAGAGCACATGAACTTGAAGCTGGCGATCCACCAACTTTAGATCATTTCAAGTGTGATAAGGCAGTTGGTAAGGCACTTGAAGAAATTGCCGCTGGTAAAGTAACGGTTGACCCAGCTCATGCCGAGGTTAACCTCGAAGACTAATTTACTGACCTTCATCCTTTGGGTGGAGGTCTTTTTTACAGGTGATTAGATGATTGCTCAGGTTATTGTTGATGTTGCAACCAAGCAAACAGATCGTATTTTTGAATATCATATTCCGGCTGAATTAGAAAAAGATGTCAAAATTGGTTCAAGAGTAATAGTACCGTTTGGTCGAAGAAAAGTGCAAGGCTTTGTAGTAGGCATAGAGGCAAAAAGTCAATTTACAGGTAAGTTAAAAGATCTTTTAGTGACAGTGGATGAAATGCCACCACTTACACCAGAATTAATAAAATTGTCTGAAAATTTGGCACAAAATATTTTTTCATATCGAATTACCATTTTACAAGCAATGTTGCCATGGGTAATGCGGGCAGGCTATCGTAAACTGTTAGTACCTGCAAATAAAAAAGCTAAAAAGATGCCGTTCTTTCAAGGTGATCCCATTGATTTAGCTAAAATGACGGATCTGAAGCAAATAAAAAAAGTTCATCAATTGCTGAAAAATGATGATGCCAAAATAGAATATGTTGTAGAAAATAGAGCTAAAGAGAAAAAAGAAAATCAGTATGAATTAGCGCTAGATTCTGCAGAATACACCAAGATTTACAATACTTTGCGTCAAAATGCGGTTAAGCAAAAGCAATTGATGATGGATATTATTGAAAATAAAGATGATTATCCTAAAAGTCAAAGTGATTTGATAAAAGGGTTAGGCTTATCGGCTGCTAATTTAAATTCAGCTGTTAAAAAAGGTTGGTTAAAAAGAAAAGCTGTCGAAGTTTATCGTAATCCCTTAGCTGGTTTTGAAGATGAAAAAAAGCCAGTTCCAGTGACTTTAAATGATGAACAACAGGCTGCGTTGGACCAAATTAATAGCGCAATTGATCAGCGTAATGCAGAGACCTTTTTACTTGAAGGAATTACTGGTAGTGGGAAGACAGAAGTATATTTGCATGCAATTGGACAAGCTTTAGCTCAAGGAAGAAATGCCTTGATGCTAGTGCCAGAAATTTCGTTAACACCGCAAATGGTAAAGCAAGTAAAGGCACGTTTTGGTGATAAAGTGGCCGTTTTACATAGTGCTTTATCTGAAGGGGAAAAATATGACGAATGGCGTAGAATTCGTCGTGGTGAAATTCAAGTAGTAGTTGGAGCAAGAAGTGCAGTTTTTGTTCCGCTAGATAATATTGGATTAATCATAATTGATGAAGAGCATGAATCATCATATAAACAAGAGACCAATCCTCGTTATAATGCTAAAAATGTGGCACTCTGGCGTAGTAAATATCACCATTGTCCATTAGTACTAGGAAGTGCTACTCCATCACTAGGAAGTCGAGCACGTGCTCAAAAAGATGTATATCATCTATTACGTTTAACTAAACGTGCAAATCATAAAAAATTACCTAAAGTTAATTTGATTGATCTTAAGCATGTTCAATTTGCAGGTGGGCAATTTGACTTGTCTGTTGAATTAGTCGATGCAATTAAGAAAAGACTAGAGAAAAAAGAGCAAGTCATCTTGATGCTTAATCGGCGAGGATTTGCTAATTTCATGCTTTGCCGGGAATGTGGTTTTGTTTTGAAATGTCCTAATTGTGATGTTTCACTTAATTTGCATAAAGATACTAATAGCATGCAATGTCACTATTGCGGACATACAGAGCCAATTCCTACTCGGTGTCCTAATTGTCAAAGTTCAAAAATCCGTTTTTTAGGTACTGGAACCCAAAAAGTTCAAGAAGAACTTGAAGAACTTTTACCAGGAGCTAGAATTTTAAGAATGGATGTTGATACAACTAGGAGAAAAGGCAGTTATAAGCGGATTTTGGATTCATTTGGTAACCATGAGGCGGATATTTTGTTAGGAACTCAAATGATTGCTAAAGGATTAGATTTTCCAAATGTAACTTTAGTTGGCGTAATTAACGCAGATACGGGATTATGGTTATCGGATTATAATGCATCAGAAAAAACATTTGAGTTGCTGACGCAAGTCGCAGGACGTGCAGGTCGTGCTGACAAGGAAGGCGAAGTTTTAATTCAAACTTATAATCCAGAACACTATGCCATTCAATTGGCACAAACGCAGGATTATGAAAGATTTTATGGTTATGAAATGCATATGCGTCATGCTGGCAATTACCCACCATATTTTTATACAGTATTAATATCAGTTGCTGCTAAAAAAGAGCAAAATGCGGCTAGAGAAGCATTCAAGATAAAAAGATATTTATTGCAGCATTTAAATAATCAAGCAATAATTTTAGGACCATCGCCAAGTGCAATTTCTAGAGTAAAAAATCAATATTATTACCAAATACTGGTAAAATATAAAAAAGAACCAAATTTAAATAAACTATTGCACCATGTTCAAGATTCTGCTCAAGAAGCTAAGAAATATGGTTTAAGTATTTTTATCGATAATGAGCCAGAAAGAGTAATGTAAGGAGTTGTTTTAATGACATCAGTAATATTCATGGGAACACCAGAGTTTTCAGTTCCAGTATTAGAAGGCTTAATCAAAAATAATTATGAAATTAAGGCTGTTGTAACGCAGCCTGATAAAAAGGTTGGTCGTAAACAAAAGATCACTAAGACCCCAGCTAAAATTGCTGCAGAAAAGCATAATTTACCTGTTTTTCAACCAGTGAAATTGTCTGGCTCAGAAGAAATGCAACAATTGATTGATATGCATGCTGACTTAATCGTCACCGCCGCATACGGTCAGTTCTTGCCAACTAAGTTTTTAAACTCAGTAAAAATTGCTGCTGTTAATGTCCATGGTTCACTTTTGCCAAAATATCGTGGTGGTGCACCAATTCAATATTCACTCATTAATGGGGATGCAGAAACTGGTATCACCATTATGGAAATGGTAAAGAAAATGGATGCTGGTGATATTTATTCTCAAAAAGCAATTAAGATTGAGCCAGATGACAATGCAGGAACTTTATTTAATAAATTATCAATTGTAGGTAGAGACTTACTTTTGAAGACTTTACCTTCGATTATTGATGGCAGCGTTAAAAAGATTCCTCAAGATCCAGATAAGGTAGTCTTTTCACCTAATATTACTAAAGAACAAGAACGCATCGTTCCTACTATGACAGCTGCTGAAGCTAACAATATGATCCGTGCTCTTAATCCAGATCCAGGTGCTTATATGATGCTTGAAGGCAAGCGCTTCAAGGTTTGGAAAGCAGAAGTTGCTAAGGATAGTACTGATTTAAAGCCAGGTTGCGTAGTAGCTAATAAGGGCCGCTTTGCAATTAGCTTTGCTAATGGTACTGTTTTAAACTTGCTCGAGGTACAACCAAGCGGCAAGAAGAAGATGGATATTAAGAACTTTTTAAATGGTCAAGGTAGTAAATTTGCCCCAGGAGAAGAAATTGTCGACAAATAAAGGTGCCCGTGCAATTAGCTTAGATACTTTAATTAAAGTCTTAAAAAATGGCTCATATTCAAATATTAGTTTGAACAATAGTTTAAAGCATTCTGATTTATCGATTGCTGATCAAAATTTAGCAACTAGAATTGTTTACGGAACGATTCAATATCGCCTTTTTTTGGAATATCAATTGACCGGTTTGCTTAAAACAAAAATCACTGAAAAATATTTGAAGCCGCTCTTGTTGATGTCACTTTATCAGATAATATTCTTAGACAAGGTTCCTAACCGTGCTGTACTAGATGAAGCTAATAAACTAGCTAAGCAGTTTGGCAAACATCATTCTTCAGGCTATAGAGTAGTGAACGGAATCTTGCGTGCATTTATTAGACGCGGTGTGATTTTACCTGATGAAAAGGATACCGTTAAATATTTAAGTATTAAAGAAAGCGTTCCTAAATGGTTAGTTAAGTATTTAATTGACAATTGGGGAATGCAAAAAGCAAAATCAGTTTTAAGCAGTATTAATGAACCAGCCAAAAATAGTGTGCGAATTTCATCACTAGCAGATAAAAATCAGGTTTTTGATCAATTAACAAAAGAAGGATATCAACCGAAATGGTCAAATTTATCTCTTAATGACGCCGTTTTAAGTCATGGTGGCATTAGCGAAAGTGATTTATTTGAACAAGGAGAGTTGACAATTCAAGATGAAGCCGCTAGCTTAGTGGTAGAAGCTTTTGATTTTGATAAAAATCAAGCTGAACATGTTTTAGATGCATGTAGTGCACCTGGCGGGAAAACTGTCCAGATTGCTGAAAATATCACTGGTGATGTAACTGCACTAGACATTCATGAAAAGAAATTACGTCTAGTAAAAGAAAATGCTCGCCGCATGCATGTGTCGGACAAAGTAACAACTAAGGCATGTGATGCTAGAAAAGCGCAAGAAATGTTTAATGCAGGTAAGTTCACTAAAATTTTAGTTGATGCTCCATGTTCAGGTTTGGGACTATTAAGACGCAAGCCTGAGATTCGTTATACCAAGAGTTTGCAAGATTTGAAGAGCTTACAAAAAATTCAGTTAGGGATTTTAGATTCTGTTAGCACATTGTTAAAAGTTGAGGGAGAATTAGTATACTCAACTTGTTCAATTTCAATGGAAGAAAATGAAGAAGTAGTTAAGCAATTCTTGCGAACTCATCCTGATTTTGAATTAAAACCATTTTTATTAAGCAAGCTTGAGTCCAAGACAGGAATGTTAAAAATAATGCCTGATCAAGATGGCAATGATGGATTTTTCATTGCAAAATTTAGATTACGAGGTTAGATTTTTGATTGAAACAGCATACGCTTCAAGTATCGGCAAGGTACGAAAAAGCAATCAAGATTTTGTACAAGTTTTTGAGAATCGTAAGGGAATTACCTTAGCAATTGTTTGTGATGGTATGGGTGGCCATCAAGGCGGCGATGTGGCCTCTACAATGGCTGTCACTCACTTAGGACATAATTTTGGCATAACAGATTTTACTGATGCTAATATTGCTCGAAAATGGCTAGATGTGCAATTAAATTCTGAAAATGAAACAATTTTAAAAACAGCTGATAAATTTCCTGACTTAAATGGAATGGGTACGACAATTGTTTTAGCTTTTGCATTTAAGGATAATGCGTTGATAGCTCATTTGGGCGATTCACGTGCTTATAGTTATTCCGAAGGAAAGTTTGTCCAATTAACTGAAGATCATTCTTTAGTTAATGAGCTAGTCAAAATGGGGCAAATTACTAAGGAACAGGCTAAGCATCATCCCCAAAAGAACATCATTACTCAAGCCCTAGGTGTATCTAGTACAATTGATCCTGAAGTTAAGGAAATTAAGCTTGATGATGACGACATCATTTTGCTATGTACTGATGGATTAACGAACTCACTCAGTGATCCACAAATACAACAAGTTTTAGCTACAAAAGAATTAAGCTTAAAAGAACGATGCAATAAATTAATTAGTGAAGCCAATCGATTAGGTGGTGGTGATAATATTACCGTTTGCCTAATTTGGAATAAGGAGGACGAGAGCAGTGATCGATAAAGGTTATCTGCTTGGTGAACGTTATCGCATTATTGATACTTTAGGCGAAGGCGGTATGGCCAATGTTTATCTGGCTGAAGATATTATTCTGCAACGTAAAGTAGCAGTTAAAATATTACGGTTAGATTTACAAAATGAACCTCAAACACAAGCTCGTTTTCAAAGAGAGGCTTTAGCCACTAGTGAATTAAGTCATCCTAATATTGTCTCTGTTCTTGATGTAGGAACTGATCATGGATTGCCATATATGGTAATGGAATATGTTGATGGTCCAGATTTGAAAGAGTATATTCGTCAAAATGCTCCTTTGGATTTGCATGAAGTGATTCGCATTATGGATCAAATTCTAAGTGCAGTTGCTTTGGCTCATAAACATAATGTCATCCACCGTGATCTTAAACCACAAAATATTTTGATGGACAAGAGAGGCAATATTAAGATTGCTGATTTTGGTATTGCGGTTGCCTTGAATCAGAGCTCTGTGACGCAGACTAATTCTGTCATGGGATCAGTTCATTATATGTCACCTGAACAAACTAGAGGCGGATTGGTTACTAAGCAGTCCGATATTTATTCTTTAGGGATTATTCTGTATGAATTGATTACAGGCACTGTGCCGTTTAATGGTGATACTCCTGTTTCAATTGCGTTAAAACACGCGCAGGAACCAATACCTTCTATTAGAAAGAAGGATCAAAGTGTTCCGCAAGCATTAGAAAATGTTGTGTTAAAAGCAACTGCTAAGGATCCACGAGATCGATATGCTACAGCACAAGCCATGCAGGCTGACCTAGATAGTAGCTTAGATCCCGAAAGAGCAGATGAGCCGGTTTTTGTGCCTAATCATGGTAACAATAATGATAAAACAATCGTTCTGCCAGGTTTTAAAGCCCCTGAAAAAGAGCAGACTGTAGAATCTGAAGAGGAAAATAAACCTGATAAAAAGGAAAAGAAAAAAGACTTTTGGCAAAATGTTAAAAGTCATAAATGGTGGTGGATTTTTTCAGTTATTGCCGCTGGATTAATTATTTTTATTATGATTTTCGCACTAAGTGGCAATAATAATAAACCACGTCAAGTTCATATTCCTGATGTAACTAATATAACTGAAAAGCGTGCTGAAAAACGGTTAGAAGCCGCCGGGTTACAAGTGGGAAAAGTAATTAGACGCCAGTCTGATGACATTAAAAAAGGTCATGTAATTGGTACTAAACCAGCAGCCGGTAATAGAGTGGATCAAGGAAAGGCTATCATTTTAATTGTTTCTAGTGGTACCAGCATGGTAAAGGTACCTGATGTAGTCGGGGATAATTACGATGAAGCTGCAGAAAAATTAGAAAATCAAGGCTTCGATGTTGTTAGAGAAGATCAATATTCAAATAAAATGGCTAAAGGCAACATCATTTCTCAGAGTATTGCTGCTGGTGTAGAAGTAAAACCAACGCAGACTACAATTACTTTGGTGGTTTCTCGAGGAAAACAGATAAAGCCAAAGATAAATACCGTTACCTTAAAAGATTTGCAAAATTACTCATTAAAGAGTGCGCAAGATTATGCTAAGGAACATGGCTTAACTTTACAGATTAATCAAGAATATTCTGATGAAGTTGAGCGAGGTTTGGTTATCTCAATGCAGCCGGAAGCGGGTACTAAGGTTGATCGTGGATCTACGGTAACCATTAAAGTTTCACGCGGTCCAAAAGAAGAAAAAGATACTACTGTTACGAAGACATTTACTGTTAATTATGTTGGCAGCGATCTGAAAAAGGATGATAAATCCGATGGTAAAAGTGGAGAAATTGACACTAAGGAAGACAATAGTAAAGGCGACCATGTTCAGATTTATATCAAAGATGATGATCACTCCTTGAGTAATATCTATCGTGACTTATATATTAAACGTGATATGAGTTTCTCAATTCCATTTTCAATTAAGGATGGAAACGGCCAGTTGCGCGTAGTTCGTAACGGAGAAACTGTTTTGAATGAAAAGGTGACAAAATAAATGAAACTAGCAGAAGGAACCGTTGTCGGGTTAATTGCTGGTTATTATGATGTGGAAACTGCTGCGGGTATCGTTAGAACGCGTGCTCGCGGCGTTTTTCGTCAAAAAAAGCAAAAACCTGCAGTAGGTGATCATGTAGAAATTCAAATAGATGATCAGGGTATGAGTTACTTGGTAAAGATTTTACCGCGACTCAACAGAATTGGTCGTCCCGCTGTAGCCAATGTCAGCCATGTATTGTTAGTTATTTCTGCGGTTGAACCTGATTTTTCTTTAGAATTATTGGATCGCTTTTTAACTTTCTTTTCTTGGCAAAAAGTACAAGTCACTATTTATTTATCTAAAAGCGATTTATTAAAAGGTGACAAGTTAGCTAAAATTAAAGAAGAACTATCATATTATCAAGAAATTGGTTATCCAGTGTTTACTGATTATCATGATGTAGAAGCTCAAATTCCTCAAATGATTAAAGCGGGGCAAATTTGGACATTGGCAGGACAATCTGGTGCAGGTAAATCTACTTTACTTAACCATTTGAAGAAGGATGCTAATCAGGCAACGGGAGCAATTTCTACTAGTTTAAACCGTGGTAAGCATACTACTAGAAAAGTCGAATTATTTAAATTAGGTGAAGGTTTCTTAGCTGATACACCAGGTTTTTCTTCGATTGATTTAACACCGATCAAATTGAATGAATTATGTAACTATTTCGTTGAATTTAAACGTGCTAGCAGCAAATGTAAATTTAGAGGGTGCCAACATTTAAAGGAGCCTGGCTGTGAAGTTAAAAAGTTGCTTGAAGAAGGCCAAATAATGCCTCATCGTTATGATGATTATCTGGCAATGCGGACAGAAATTAGTGAAGGCCGATTACCCGAATATTTAAAATAATAGGAGAAGAAAATGATTATTGCGCCATCAATTTTGAACGCAGATAATTTAAATTTAAAAGAAAATATTAAAGATGCTGTTGCAGTAGGCATTGATCGTTTCCATATCGATATTATGGATGGACATTTTGTGCCAAATTTATCTTTTGGACCACAATTAATTAGTGATTTTAAACGTGAATTTCCCATGACAGATGCTGAGATTCACTTTATGAGTAATAATCCTGATGATCTTATTCCAGCCTTTGTTGAAGCCGGAGCAGATATCATGGAGCTGCATTATGGTGCGATGAGTGAATCCAAGCTGAATTATTGGCTTGATTATTTGGCTTCTAATGGAGTTGAGGCTGTTTTAGCAATTAAACCGGATATTCCAGCTGACGTTGTCGAAAAATTTTTGCCAAAAATTAAACAAGTTTTAGTCATGACCGTCAATCCTGGTTTTGGTGGTCAAAGCTTTATTGCTGATTCAGCTGAGAAGATTAAGCAAGTCAGAGAAATTGTAGGACCAAACATGGCAATTGAAGTTGATGGTGGCATTAATGACCGTACGATTAAAATTGCCAAAGATGCAGGTGCTGATGTCTTTGTAGTTGGCTCTTATTTATATGAAAATGGTAATATTGCAAATCAAGTACATAAATTAGAAAAAATTATTAAGTAATGGAAGCATATGCATTATTAGGTGGACCAACAGATTTGTGGCCTGTTAACATCAAAGAAATACTTAAAGATGCAAGAAAGACGAATAATCTTATTGTTGGAGTAGATCGTGGTTCTTTGTACTTAGAAGAATTAGGAATAACTCCTGATGTAGCGCTGGGGGATTTTGACTCATTAAAAAAAGCAGATCTAGCGGAAATTGAAAGTAATGTAAGAGATATTCGTTATTCAAATCCGGTTAAAGATTTGACTGATTCTGAATTGATGCTGCATACAGTTTTTGATGATTATCAGATTGATAATTTAAATATTTTGGGTGCAACAGGGGGCAGAATAGATCATTTTTTAATTAATTTATTAATGCTGCTCGATCCATCTCTGCGACAATTCGCTGAACAGGTCTCAATAATGGATAAGCAAAATGAAATTGTCCTTTTCAATCCGGGACGTCATGTAATAAAGAAAGTATCAGAGTACCCATATATTGGTTTTGCTGTTTTAACTGCAATTAAAGATTTTAATATTTTAGGTGCCCGTTATGAGTTGCACCATTATTCTGGTGATTATCCACGAGTGTTTTCTTCAAATGAATTTTTGCCGAATACTTCTCAATTTGAAATTAATTTTGAAAAAGGGATGCTTGCGGCGATTTATTCAAAAGATGTTAATCGCTTTCATAATCTTTAATGATTGGTTTAAATATAGAGGAAAAGGAATCGAGGATTAATTATGAAATATATTGATTTTGAAAAGAATGTGGTCGCTTTTGAAGATGGTCGCTATGAAGCAAGACTTGATCGCGCAAAACAAAATGTAGAAAATTAAATGCACAAAAACCATGTTCACGTTTTTGATAAGAAAAAGAAGAAGGAAGTAGCAACTATTAATGGCCTTGCTAGAAACGTTACTTACCAAGACTTGGGCTTGCCAACTAAATTGGGCGAAATGATTACTGAATATGCCTATACTCCAATTAAGGAAAGAATGGCTGATGAAATTTCAGATGATGATAAAAATCATAATATTATGAAATAATTTAAAAAAGGACAGCTGAAAAATCAGTTGTCCTTTTTTGATGTACAAAATTTTTAGCAAACAAAAAACCTTACAGATAAATCTGCAAGGCTGGTTATTAGGCACGAGTAACTTTACCAGACTTTAAAGCCTTGGTTGAAACCCATACGCGCTTTGGCTTACCGTCAACAAGAATGCGAACTTTTTGAAGGTTTGGCTTCCAAGCACGACGAGCTGAGTTCAATGAGTGTGAACGTTTGTTACCGAATGTGGTCTTCTTACCTGTTACGTAATCTTTAGCCATTTGCTAAACCTCCTTTATATATGGTGTCATACTTAATTAGGTTATCATATGTTTTGTCGCAATTCAACTTTTTTTAGGACGTATTTTATTTATTGATTACGGCAGTACTATGATAAAATAATAATCGTATATGTAGATAATAAGACGGAGGAAGAACATGGCTGTTAAGATCAAGACAAAAGATGGTTTGATTGATATTTCAAACGGTGTAATCGCAACTGTTGTTGGTGGCGCAGCTACGTCTAATTATGGCGTTGTGGGAATGGCTTCAAAAAATGCCATTCGTGATGGATTCGATGGAATTCTTAATCGTGCCAACTATAAGCGCGGTGTTGTTGTCAAGTCAGAAGATAACGAAATCACTGTTGATGTGTACATTATCGTAGGCTATGGGCTTAAAATTTCTGAAGTAAGTAAGAATGTTCAAGATAGTGTTAAATTTAATCTTTCTAATCAATTAGGAATTAACACTAAAGCCGTTAATGTAATCGTTCAAAGTGTAAAGGTACTTGACGAATAACGTAAGCGGAGGTTTTAAATAGTGGTTTTAAATGAAATAGATAGTAAGCAATTTAGAGATATGGTGCGTGTTGCCACCCACAGAATTGGTAAGAACGCTGAGTTTGTTAACTCATTGAACGTGTTCCCAGTTCCTGATGGTGATACTGGTACCAACATGAATTTAACCATTGAAAGTGGGGCAAGAGCCGTTTCTGAAAATCCTAGCAGCAATGTTGGTGATTTGACTGAAAGCTTAGCTAAAGGAATGTTGATGGGTGCACGTGGTAACAGTGGTGTTATTACTTCACAGTTGTTCCGCGGCTTTTACAAAGCTACTCAAGGCATGAAGACCTTAACTGCACAAGAATTGGCTAACGCCTTTTCAAATGGTGTAGCTACTGCTTATAAGGCAGTAATGAAACCTGTCGAAGGTACTATTTTGACTGTAGCTCGTGTTGCTGCTCAAGAAGGTGCTTCTAAGGCTAATGACACTGATGATGTTACTGAAGTAATGAAGGCAGTTGTTGAAGGTGCTAAGAAGGCTCTTAAATCAACTCCAGATTTACTTCCAGTATTGAAGCAAGTTGGTGTTGTTGACTCAGGTGGTCAAGGACTTTTGTTCATTTATGAAGGCTTCTTAGAAGGTCTTCTTGGTGAAAACTTTGCTGATCAATATCAACCTGATGAAAATGAAATGGACGAAATGATCAATGCAATGCACCACCAATCTTCTGTACAAAGTCAACTAGCTACTCAAGATATCAAGAACGGCTACTGTACTGAAATTATGGTTGACCTTAACGCTGACGTGCCAAACAAGAAGAAATTCGATTTGGAAGAATTCAGAAAGCACTTGTCAGGTTTGGGCGACTCACTTTTAGCTGTATCTGATGGTGAAATTGCTAAGGTTCACGTTCACACCGAACACCCTGGTGATGTCTTCAAGTACGGTAGTCAATTCGGTCAATTAGGCAAGATCAAGATCGACAACATGCGTATCCAACACGAAAGCATCGTTGATCAAGATGAAGAACAACAAGAATCAGTTGACTTTGCTGTTATTGCCGTAGCTTCTGGTAACGGTATTAGAAAATTGTTTGAAAGCGAAGGCGTAAACAGGATTATTTCTGGTGGTCAAACAATGAACCCATCAACCCAAGACTTTATTGATGCAATCAAGAAGTCAGGTGCTAGGAAGGCAATTGTTTTGCCAAACAACGGTAATATCGTGATGGCTGCTAAGCAAGCTGCAGAAGTTAGTGACATTCCAGTAGGTATCGTACCAAGCAAGACTATCTCACAAGGTCTTACTGCAATGCTTTCATTTAACCCAGATGCTTCCGTTGATGATAACGTTGAAGCTATGTCAGAAGATCTCGACACTGTAGTTTCAGGTGAAGTAACTCAAGCTACTCGTGATACTGAAATTGACGACGTAGAAATTCACAAGAATGATTACCTTGGTATCATCGACGGTAATATTAAGGTTGATAACGCTGATTTGATCAATACTACTACCGAAATGATCGAAAAGATGCTTGATGAAGATTCAGAAATTATCACTATTATGTATGGTCGTGATGCAAGCGAAGATGAGGCACAACAGGTTGTTGAAGCTCTTGAAGCCAGTCATGATGATCTTGAATTTGAAATTCATGATGGTGGTCAACCTGTATATCACTTCTTAGTATCAGTTGAATAAAAAATGATAGAAAACGCATTATTTGCCCCTGTAACAGATTTAAAAGGTGTAGGAACAAAAACTGCGGCTGATCTAGGTAGCTTAGGCATTTATAGTATTTATGATTTGCTCTTTTATTTTCCTTTTCGTTATGACGAATTGCAGACATTGCCTTTAGATCAAATCATGGATGGTCAAAAAGTAATGCTAAAGGGAATTGTAGCCACCGAACCTTTTGTTAGTCGTTTTGGTTATAAGAAGAGTCGCCTAAGTTTTAAAATGAGAATTGACCATGATGTAATCATGGTCAATTTTTTTAATCAGCCATGGCTTAAGAGCAAGATTGAAATTGGCGAAGAAGTAGCAATTTATGGTAAATATAATGTTGCTCGTCAAAGTCTTTCTGCCTTTAAATTTGTTGCAGTAAAAGAAAATGATAGTGGCATGGCGCCAATTTATCCTGTTAATCGTCATGTTAAACAAAAAAAGCTAGTTAATTTGATTAATTTAGCGGTAGATAGTTTCTTAGATAAAGTACAAGATATTGTTCCCCAGAGCATTAGAGAAAAATATCGTTTGTTGACTGATCAAGAGATTATTCAAAAAATGCATCATCCTAAAAATAGTACTGAAGCAAATCTAGCTAAAAGAAGTGCAATCTTTCGAGAATTTTTTATTTTTGAATTGCAGCTAGCTCTTTTGGCTAGCCATGATGGCAAACAAGCAGGCTATCCTAAAAATTATGATTTAAAAGAAATAGCTCAATTGACCTCTTCTTTACCGTTTGAATTGTCAGACGATCAAAAAGAAGTTGTTAATGAAATTTTTGCTGATATGCATTCATCAGGTCAAATGCGTCGTCTGTTACAAGGGGATGTAGGATCTGGTAAAACTGTTGTTGCAGTTTATGCTATTTTTGCGGCGATTACTGCGGGTTATCAAGCAGCTTTGATGGTGCCAACTGAAATTTTAGCTACACAGCACTTTAAAAAGATTGATGAATTACTGAGGCCCTTGGGCGTAAGAGTTGCTCTATTAACAGGTAATACCAAAACACTCGAGCGTAGAGAAATTTATCGTGAATTAACTGATGGCACGATTAATGTGGTAATTGGCACACACGCTTTAATTCAGAACAGTGTCATTTTTAAAAAGTTAGGCTTGGTAATCATTGATGAACAACACCGTTTTGGCGTTGGACAAAGACAGGCTTTAATTAATAAAGGTGATCAGCCTGATATTCTAGCTATGACGGCCACTCCAATTCCTCGAACGCTGGCTTTAACAGTATATGGAGATATGACTGTTTCTGAAATTCATCATATGCCTGCCGGTAGAAAACCAATCATTTCATCTTGGAAGACTAGTAGTCAGATGAAAGATGTTTATCAGAAAATGCAGGAGCAACTTGCACAAGGTTTTCAAATATATGCTGTTACGCCGCTGATTACTGAATCTGAAACATTGGATTTAAAGAATGCGGAGGAATTACATGCTAAGTTAAGTCATGATTTTCCTAATCAAAATGTGGTTTTGCTTCATGGTCAAATGCCCGGTCCTAAAAAGGACGAAATTATGACCGCTTTTGCTAGTGGAAAAATAAATATTTTGGTTACAACTAGTGTAATTGAAGTTGGAGTCGATGTGGCTAATGCCAATATGATGGTCATCTATAATGCGGATCGTTTCGGATTAAGTCAACTGCATCAGCTTCGCGGAAGAATTGGACGTGGTAAGACGCAAAGTTATTGCGTTTTTATAGCTGATCCGAAGACTGATTCTGGTAAAGCAAGAATGAAAATAATTGCTGCTACCAATGATGGCTTTAAATTAGCAGAAGAAGACCTTAAAATGCGTGGCGAGGGTGATCTTTTTGGTAAAGCTCAATCTGGATTGCCTGAATTTCGCGTGGGAGATGTAGTTAATAACTACAATACCTTGGTTGTTGCGCAAAAAGTGGCACGAGAATTGGTTCAACAAGATCCGAAATTAGCTGATCATCAGACACTTAAACAAGTGCTAGAATATAAACAATTAGAACAAAATAGAATTTAAAAGATTGTGGTGAATTATATTGAGAACAATTGCTATTGATGCGATGGGCGGAGATAATGCGCCTGAAGCAATCGTTGAAGCTGTTTTAAAGGCAAAAGATGAAATGCCTGAAACTAAGTTTTTATTATTCGGTGATAAAGAACAATTACGTAATTTAATTCCTGCTGATCAAATTAATGATCAATTGGGCGTAGTTGCAACCACCGAAGTGATTGTCGATGAAGATGAACCCGTTAAGGCAATTAGAAGAAAGAAAGATTCTTCAATGGTTGTAGCAGCAAACTTTGTTAAAGAAGGAAAGGCCGATGCTCTTCTTTCTTTAGGTAATACTGGTGCATTATTAGCCTGTGGTATTTTTATCATCGGTCGTATTAAGGGCATTACTCGTCCAGGCTTAATGCCAACCTTACCAGTTCAAAATAGTGATGACGGCTTTAATATGGTCGATGTAGGTGCCAATGCTAAGAGCAAACCTGAATATTTACTTCAATGGGCAGAAATGGCATCGTATTATGTTGAAAAAATTCGTGGTATTCAAACTCCTCGCATCATGCTATTAAATAATGGTTCTGAAAGTGATAAAGGGGATGAGGTTCACCAAGCTGCCTATGAATTATTAAAAGATAGTGACCTTAACTTCCAAGGTAACATTGAGGGGAATGAATTATTACTAGGCAAAGCTGATGTAGTAGTTACAGACGGTTTTACTGGCAATGCTGTTCTTAAAAATATTGAAGGTACATCAAGCGTAATCTTGCATTTGCTAAAAGATAGCTTGTTAAACGGTGGTGTTATGACCAAATTAGGAGCTTTGATGGTAAAGGGCTCTTTATCAAGTCTTAAATCAAAGTTTGATACAGCTAAGTATGGCGGTGCAGTTTTGCTTGGAGTTAATGCACCAGTGGTTAAAACTCATGGC
>NZ_JAEHNT010000019.1:0-56186 GCF_016742815.1 Lactobacillus sp. A27 | reverse complement strand
AGAAAAAAACGATCAAAACCTCAAATTTGAGAATTTTGATCGTTCTTTTTATGGCCTAGGATTTAGTTTTTTCCCAGACACTTTACATTACTATTTACTATTAATTCTTCCGTTCACTTCTTGAAATCCATGCCATGATTAAAGGCAAAATCACGAAACCGAAGATCATCATCGCAATGGCATACCAGTTAACGCCAACGATTTGACCAGCGCTATTAGCAACACCGAACTGTGCCTTCCAGTTATATTCGATCAGCAAGAAGATCACAATCACAATTGATAAAATTGGTACAACTACATCAGTTAAAACATTCTTATCAGCGTTAAGAACACCTTCCTTAGCCTTGCCGCGATAGAACTGAATAACGGCAATTGGTACAACGATGAAGCCTAAGAATCTAACCATCGCACTCAATGTAATCAAGTTAACCATGTTATATTCAAACGCCATTGGAATTAAAACAGCTAATGCGACTGAGATAAAGAATGTTCTAATTGGAAAATTATTCTTAGTTCTCTTAGTCAAAGCCTTAGACATTTGGCCTTCACGTGCCATTGCTTCCAAAATACGCGGTGCGTTAAAACTAGACGCAACGTTGATCCCAAACATAGAAACCAGCGCACCAACTAAGATGACATCCCGTAAAATCTCATTATTAAAGATCGCAGCTACAGCTACTACTTGCTTAGTAGTCATCAAAGCCTTAGGATTCATCACCATCGCTACCGCTACAACGCCGATATAAACTACTGCGATAATAAAGATTGCAAGTGGAATCGCACGTGGCAAATTCTTTTCCGGATTCTTCATATCTTCTGAACCAGAGGCAACTGATTCAAATCCAGTAAATGCATAAAACGCTGAAACGATGGCCATAACGAAGGTGGTAGTAGTCAAAGTAGGTACAATCTTTTGACCGTTTTGCGTAATTTGATCAACCTCAGACAAGTGACTTGATGCACCGGTCGTAATCAACAACACAACACCCGCTACAATAATTAAAATCAAAGCAGCCAACTTACCAATAGTGGCAAGGTTCATCACCCACTTTAAAACGCGTTGACCAAAGAGATTGATGATCGTAATGATCGCCATCAAAACTAAGAAACCAACCGTTACGCTGAGTGCCTTATTAGGATCGCCGCCAAAAATAGAAATAGTCGACTTAATAACCCCAACAGCCATTACACCCCAAGCAACACTAGCTGAAAAGTAACGCAATACACCCATATAAAAACCAATCTTATCGCCAAAAGCTGCCTTTGAATAAGCATAAGCGGCCCCTGACTTAGTAACGTACTTTGATGCAGCCGCAAATGAAATGGCTAAAATTGCCGCAAAAATCGCAGCAATAAAGTAAACAACTAAAGCTTTTGAGCCTGCTTGTTGTACCACACTACCAGGTGTCAAAAAGATACCTGAACCAATGATGGCATTAATAGCTAGCAGGACTATCGACCAAAAGCCTAGCTTATCTCCCGTTTTCTCGTTCAATATTTTTCTCCCCTATTTTGCATTATCAATTACGAATTTGAATAAGTTATTCATAAATGCGACATCTGGATTACGATGTAACATTTCGGGGTGCCATTGAACTGCAATGACGTTACCCGCTTTATTTTCCAAACCTTCAACCACACCATCTGGAGCCTTTGCAGAAGCAATCAAATCTGGTGCAACATCCTTAATTAATTGGTGGTGGAATGAATTAACTTTAAACTCTGTCTTCCCTAAAATTTGAGCTAGCTTGCTGTCAGCCTTAGCCTTCATCCCATGAGTTGGCAAATCTGGTGTATGACCTTGCATATGCTTTAAAGTCAATTCCTTACGGTAAGACAAATCTTGATATAATGTTCCGCCATGGGCAACATTAATAATTTGAGCGCCACGACAAATACCAAGCACCGGAATTCCATTTTCTTCTGCTAACTTGAGCAGACGCATATCAAAATGATCACGTGCAGGCCAAGTAGCACCTATTTTTTGCAGAGGTTCTTCCCCATATTGATGTGGATCAACATCATGACCACCTGAAAGAATCAAACCCTGCACATTATCGAGCTGTGCTTTAACTACTTCATCATTTTCAGTAAATGGAATAATGTAAGGCACACCACCATTTTGAACTACAGAATCTACGTAATCCTCATTTACATAGCTGCGGTGATAACCGGGGAAAATCCCTCCATCATCAATAATTACTGAACCTGAAATACCAATAATTGGTCTTGTCATTTATGCTCCTCCTCACTTACTTTTAGTATGTAATATTATATAAAAAATCTATTACATATACAAGTAGTGGATTTTATTATTTTTTAATTTTTATTCTAAGCCTTGTTCAAAACGATATTGTTGTAAAACATATTCTTTAAAATAAGGCAGAGTAAATGCGACCTCACCATAATTAGTTGACTTAATGATCTGATCATCCAGCAATCGTCTGCGGTAATTAGCCACAAAATTGCTTGGACGTCCTAATTTTTCTCGAATTTCTTTGATCAAGACGCGATTGTTTTTGCTTTGAGCCATTGCTAAGACAAATTTTTTATCTTGTTTGGATAGACTACTAAAAATTTTAGTATAAGCATTTTGATCTAATTCAATTAAATATTCAATTTTAACCTGATCAAGTAATGCTTGATTAATTATCTTACTCTCCTTAGCTGCATTCCAAACTAAATATCCTAGCAATTGAAATGCATATGAATAGCCCATAGTCATCACAGCCATCTTATTCAAAGTATCTGCATTAACTTTATATCCAGACTGATTAAACACTTTACTATAGCTAAATTCGATTTGTGATAGATTTAATGATGACAACGGTATTCTTTTTCCGCGTAATAAGAACGTCATTACGTCTTCATTTTGTAATTCAGAGATATTCTCTGGCAAGCCTGTCATCATCAGTGCAACTGGATAATCTTCCCTGTTTAAAATCTGATAATATGCCGCAAAGTTCTTTAATTCAGAATTCGATTTAACTTCATCTAAGGTGATTAAAACCTTAATCCCCTTTTTTCTCAACTTAGCAAACATATTTGTTAAGATTCCTTGATAAGTGGAAAGTGTAGGTTTGCTTATATCTGCACTCAATTGCAATCCAAATGCAGAGAAACTAAGACCACGAATCGATTCAAATGTTTTTTGCAAATCTGAGTTAGCTTTCATATAAAGATTATCTACTAAGGTAGCCATCAAGTTTGATCCCATTGCCAAATCAACAACCAGCCAATTTGGCTCTTGTTCTACCTTTCTGCCAACTTCAGTTAAAAAAGTGGTTTTTCCTACTCCACGCATCCCGTAAACAATAGAAACTTTATAGGGACTATTAGGATTATCAAGCTCTTCTACCACTTCATCTATTAGGTGACCACGATTTAAAAAAATTGTTGGTATTCTACCAAAACTAGGATTAAATGGATTATTCATTTGCTCACCTACCTACTGCAATACGCTTACTTTAATCTATCATTTTTTGTGTATCTTTATGTATCTTTGTGTATCTTAAAATATAAAAAAGCAGTGAAACGATGTGCTTCACTGCTTCAATTTTAATTTTTCTTACCATACTTTATCACGTATGCTAGTGCAGCTACGATTAATACTACTGCACCAACTGCTACTGAAATACGAGTCTCAGGATTAATAAACATGAAAACTACGATCAGTACCAACATGAATAAAGCAAAATAATTTGAATATGGATAAAGTGGTAACTTAAAGGGATGCTTCTTCATTAGCTCCTTATTTTTTCGTCTAAAGCGTAATTCCGCTAACAAAATTACAAACCAGGCTACCATTCCCGGTAAAACTGATGAACTATAAACTACTACGAAGACATTTTCTAATGACTTACTAAAGAATTGCAACAAAACATTCATCATAAAGCCAATGAAAATACCTGAAGTAATACCAATAATTGCATGACTAGGAACAATATGCTTTGAGACATAACCAAAGGTCTTAGGCGCATATTCTTCATGTGCCATCTTATAAAGCATTCTACTTGAAGAATAAATACCTGAGTTAGCCCCAGACAAAGCAGCTGTTAAAACTACAAAGTTAATAACAGAAGCCGCAGCGGTAATCCCAACTTTAGCAAAAGTAGTTACAAATGGAGAACCAATATTACCCAATTCATCCCATGGATAAATCGTTACAATTACGAAGATCGCACCCACGTAGAAGATTAAGATTCGCCATAAAACCGACTTAACACTCTTAACAATTGCCTCCTGTGGGTTAGCAACCTCACCAGCTGAAATACCAATCAATTCGATTCCTTGATATGACCCCACAATGATTGCCATCGAGAACAAGAATCCTTTTATTCCGCCAGTGAAGAAGCCGCCATGACTCCATAAATTAGAAAATCCTACCGGGTGACCGCCATTACCAAAGCCAAATAAAATGACCATGAAGCCAAGAATAATCATTAAAATAATGGTTACAACCTTAATCATTGCGAACCAAAATTCTAGGGTGGCATAAGCCTTGGCACTAACCAGATTGGCTAACAATAAAAAGGCAATGATGATTAAACCAGCTACCCAATCAGAAGTACCTTTCCACCAAAAGCGCAAGTATTCAGTCGTGGCAACCACTTCAGAAATACCTACAACCACATACTGGAAGACATTAGCCCATTCAGCTAAATATCCCGCGATCGGATGAACATGTTCGGCAGCGTAATCCGCAAACGATCCAGTACCCGGATCCACGTAGAGCATTTCGCCCAATGCTCGCATAACAATATATAAAATTAGTCCTACAAACATATAGGCTAATAAAACTGAGGGCCCTGTCCATTTAATAGTTGAAGCGGAACCCATAAAAAGTCCAACCCCAATTGCTCCCCCAAGCGAAATCATTTCCATTTGACCAGCCGTCATTGACCGCTTTAATTCAGGTGCTTTTTTCGCCATATTCAACTCCCCTTTTTAGCATCTGCAAATATTACCTAGGAAATATTTATTATTTATTCTTTGAGATAAAGCTATAGCTAATTGCTAAGATCAATACAAACAAAATTGAAATGATCAAAGCTAATTGTGTCGTAGGAATAAAGAACAACAAAACTAAAATGGCAAAGTAAAATACAATTGTTAACCAGCTAGTTAAAGGATAACCTGGCATTCTAAATTTGCCCAAGTTGTCTTTATTCTTTTTACGATAAACAATGTGTGCAAACATAATCATAATCCAAACGATTACAAAACAGATTGTTGACACTGTTGAAACCACATCAAAAATTTGAGCTGGTATGATGTAATTCAAGATTACTACAACAAACAAAATAAGTGATGATGTAGTTAAAGCATTCATCGGAATAGCTTTTTTATTAAGTTTGCCTAATCTTTCTGGTGCGTGGCCGTTGCGTGCTAATGAATACATTGAACGGCTAGTAGAAAAGATCGCACTATTAGTCGCAGACATTGCGGCTGTTAAAACGACAAAGTTAAGTACACCAGCTGCAGCCGTTACACCGATACCGCTAAATACTTGAACGAATGGACTAGACGCTGTTGTAATTTCATTCCATGGGTAAACTGACATGATGGCGATCATTGAGCCCACATAGAAAAGTCCAATTCTAACTGGCAAAGTATTGATTGCCTTGGGAATATCTTCTTGCGGATTTGCCGTTTCACTAACAGTTTGTCCAACAATTTCTACCCCAACGAAGGCAAACACTACCATCTGAAATGAAAGTAAAAAACCCCATGGTCCAGTAGGGAAAAAGCCCCCATGATTTACCAAGTTGACTAATGATACTGTTCCACCTTTAACATGTGTCTGCAACACTATCATTATGACACCTGTGACAATTAAAGCAATAATAGCAATTACCTTAATCATAGAGAACCAACTTTCAAGTTCTCCAAATAACCCTACATTTACCATGTTAATTAACATTAATAAGACAACGATTACCAATGGTCCAACCCATTGTGGTAACCATGGGAACCAATAACGCAAATAAATTCCCGTAGCTGTTAAGTCCGCCATTGCTAAGGTAAGCCAACAAGCCCAATAAACCCATCCTGCAACAAATTCAGCTCGCTTACCTAAATATTTTTTAATTGATTCCAAAAATGAGTGGCTTTCAGGGTCAGCTAAAATCAATTCTCCTAAAGCTCTCATCATAAAAAACGTAATAATACCTACAATTAAATAGGACAAAATAATTGAAGGGCCGGCGCTACGAATGGCTGAACCGGAACCCAAGAAAAGACCTGTACCGATTGCACCACCTATTGCAATCATTGTTACGTGACGACTTTTCAATCCCCGCTTTAATTTCGGTTTTTCATTCACAGTTATCCCTACCTTCCTTATGAATAAAGAAATAGAGCGTCTATTTCTATACAATGAAACAGACGCTCCATTAAAATTATCTTTGTTTTGAATTATAAAGCCTACTTATTTTTTGTGCAATTGTTTTTTGCTTTTAATGCGATTATTAAGATAAGCAGTAAAGATTACAATCGCCAACATAATGATCACAAAAATTATTACAGATACTGTAGGCATCCCGAACAAAGGTAAACATGCAATTATTTCAATTACAAATAAAGTGGTAGTAATCCAAGTCACTTTACCACGATAAAAATTCAACCAATTAATAATGGCATAGATGATATCTAAAATAGCCAACAACATGATGCCGTAAACAAATAGATATTGACCCCACTGCGGCAATGACCAAATCATAGCACCGGAAACTTCCAGCATGATAATAAGCATGAATGCTACAATCCCTACTTCAAAGCTAAGGATGATTTTCATGAAAACAAATAATAAATCCCAGTTATCATGATGGGTATTTAAATTAAAGTAAATTAACCCTAATACGCCTGGTGACACTAATAGAACCATCATCCACGAAAAAAGAATTCCACTTCCTTGAAATACTCCTAATGGTATCCCAGCAATAGATTGGGCGATAGTCAATACCAGCGTAATCACCAAAGAGGCAATCATCACAATTTGAATCCATGATTTCCTATCTTCAAACCAAAAACTGATCGCCGCAACGAAATATAAAACGCCATAAATTGAGGACAATACCACAGAACGTCCTGGCATTTGTAAAACAAGAGCCATGATTCCCCCAGCTAATGCTAACAGCGTTAAAACGACTTTAACAATTAAATCAAATGTTCTTCTACTCATATTCCTATCCCTTACTCGAATCGTATTACTTTTCATTATACAAAAAGATAGAAATTAAACAAAAAAGGATATTTCCTCGGAAATATCCTCATTGTTAATAAACTTTAAATTGATTCAATGGCCAATATCTCAACTTCACTACGCCCACAATATTTTTGCGTTTAATCGTACCAATGTAACGACTATCTTTTGACACGCTGCGGTGGTCACCCATTACAAAGTAAGTACCCTTAGGGATTCGATTTGTTTTATTAATATAATTCAATTGGGACTTAGTGTAGAACTGTTGATATTGACGTGATCTAGCAAGAGATTTCATAGTGAAGTTTTGGGTAGCTGAGTAAAAAGTATCAGTACCATTATCAATCATATCTTTTCCCTTAGTTAACCAAGGTTGAGCAAGCTTTTTGCCATTAATATAGATCTGATTATCCTTGCTGACAATCTTTTCGCCAGGCAAACCGATCACACGCTTAATGTACAAAGCCCCCGGTTCATCCGGAGCCTTCACGATTACTACTTCCCCACGCTTAATTTGTGCATGACGAACGGAGATTAAACGATCACCGTTTTGAAAAGTAGGCTGCATTGATGGACCTGAAACTGTATCATTACTCAATACGAAGCGAAAGAGTAAGAAAAAAACTCCCATCAAGACTGCCCAAATAATTAAAATATCAAGGAAGAACTTCCCCCATGATTCATTATTTTCTTTTTTATTTGCTTTATCCGCCATTAATAAACCTCATTCATAATAATGCTTTTTAAACATTTTATATTATACATCATGCACAAAAAAAGGATATTCCCTCGGGAATATCCTTTTAATTTAACTAACTAATCTTAGTCTTCCTTTTTGTCTTCAGCCTTAGCTTCGTCTTCCTTAACCTTTTCTTCTACCTTTGGAGAAATGTCGAAGATTGCTTTGCCGTTCAAGTACAAGTGCTTGTCATCAGCGGTGAATTCAATCTTCTTAGTGTCAGGTTCTCTTAAGATCAACTTAGCAGCTGGAGTTTCAAGGTTTTGTTCAACAACTCTTCTAAGTGGACGAGCACCAAACTTCTTGTCGTAGCCCTTTTCAGCTAAGAAGTTCTTAGCTTCATCAGAAACTTCTACAGTTACACCCTTCTTAGCAAGTACGTGAGACATCTTCTTCAAGTAAATGTTGATAATCTTGCCCATGTCTTGTTCAGTAAGTGAGTTGAATGGAACGATTGCGTCCAAACGGTTCAAGAATTCAGGTCTGAAGTAGTTTTCAAGAGCTGAGATTAACTTGTCTTGGTCAACCTTGCCGTCTTCAAGAAGCTTGTCTGAGAAGCCTGCGTTTGAAGTCATAATCAAGATAGTGTCTTTGAATGAAACGGTTCTGCCTTGTGCGTCAGTCAAACGACCGTCATCCATAATTTGGAGAAGTGCGTTGAAGACTTGTGGGTTAGCCTTTTCAATTTCGTCAAACAAAATCAATGAGTATGGTTGGTGACGAACTTTTTCAGTTAATTGACCACCTTCACCGTAGCCTACGTAGCCTGGTGCAGAACCGATTAACTTGTTAACAGCCATTTCGTCTTGGTATTCACTCATGTCCAAACGGATCAAGTGATCTTTGTTACCAAATAATTGGATAGCTAATTGTTTAGCAAGTTCAGTCTTACCAACACCAGTAGGACCAGTAAGTAAGAATGAACCAGTAGGACGATCGCTGTCTTTGAAGATTTGCTTACGAGCAATAGCGTCAGTAATTACGTCAATAGCTCTATCTTGGTCAATAACGTTCTTCTTCAACTTCTTAGCCAAGTCTAAGTTCTTTTGAGCTTCATCTGCGTGAAGTTCGCTCATAGGAATCTTAGTCTTTTGTTCAATAATTGCGTAGATGTCTTTTTCAGTTACTTCTGGAGTATTCTTAGTGTCTACGTTCTTAAGTTGCTTTTCAAGGTCAGCAATCTTGTTCTTAATTTCTGAAGCCTTGTCGTAGTCTTCAGCCTTAGCAGCTTCTGACTTCTTAGCTTCAAGAGCATTGATTTGATTCTTCAAGCTCTTTTCATCAGTTGGTTGTACAAGCAAAGCCTTCTTAGCACCAGCTTCATCCATCAAGTCAATGGCCTTGTCTGGTAAGTAACGACCTTGAATGTATCTTTCTGATAATTCAACAGCTAGTTTAAGACTGTCATCACTGTATTTTACGTGGTGGTAATCTTCGTACTTCTTCTTTAAGCCTTCCAAAATCTTGATAGCTACATCTGTAGTTGGTTCAGGAACTTGAACAGCTTGGAATCTACGTGATAAAGCTGGGTCCTTTTCAATTCTTTGGAATTCGCTTGTAGTAGTAGCACCGATTAACTTCAAGTCACCGCTTGCAAGAGCTGGCTTCAAGATGTTAGCAGCGTCACCATTGTTGTTTTCTGAATCAGTTGAACCAGCACCAACAATGTTGTGCAATTCATCGATGAATAAAACAATGTTAGGATCACTCTTGGCCTTGTCGATAACCTTCTTTAATCTTTCTTCAAAGCTACCACGAAGACTTGAACCAGCAACCATGTCATTGATGTTTACTGAAATAATGTGCATGTTAGCCATCTTAGCTGGCACATTGCCTGAAGCAATTCTTTCAGCTAAACCTTCTACAATAGAAGTCTTACCAACACCAGCAGGTCCGATTAATACAGGATTATTCTTCTTACGTCTTGATAAAATTTCAATAACGTTATCAATTTGTTCGTCACGACCAATAACTGGGTCAAAATTATTCTTCTTTGCTTCTTCAACTAAATCTACGCCAATTGGTTTTTCATTTGGTTGTTGTGGGGTTTGTTGAATGGTTTGAGGAGCTGAACTCATATTGCTTGAGTAATTAATAGGAATTGAACCTGAATTACCGTTGCCACTTCTTCTGCCAAAGTCGTCATTAAAGAATGAGCTGTTCAATTCGTTAAATAAGTTGTCAAAATCATTGTCAAAGTATGCCATATCTGCAAACACTCCCATCATAAACTTGATTTTTAGCACTCAAAGCATTTAAGTGCTAATTCATTACATTTATAAGTATAGCAGGTTATCCACAGATTGCAAGCATGGATTTAAAAGTTTTCCACATTTTTCTTTTAATTTGTGATGTTAATCTAAAAAAGTAATAAAATCGTTGATATATAAGCGTTTATATTGCTTCACAATATATAAAGATTTTATTAAGAAGGATGAAATTATACGCTTAAAGGATTATTGGGTGTAAAAGTTTTCCACAGGATGAATATTAATCCTGCTCATTTTGTCCATTTTTATCGTTATCTGACTTTTTTCCTTGTCGCGATATTACTTGATTATTCTTATTCTTAATTGGTTCTAATAAATATTGTTGAATAACCTGGACTACTTGTTGATTTTGAGGCAAATCAGAGTGATCAGCCTTATCCCCAGTGATTGTCATCGCAGTATAACTCTTTACTTGCTTTTGAAAAATATACTTTCCTGCTGCAACACTAGCTTCTGGGACGATCCCATCTGACTCATAATTTTTGCCTCCAGATACAGAATACACCACTAAGCTCTTAGGGAGTCTATTTTTGCACTTAATAAAATCTTCCAACATTTGCGTTTTATGGTTGATATTCTTTTCGCTAAAATTATACGGCGTTCCTACTGTCATTAAACGCTTCATGGTAATTTCATCCGAATAAGTTGAATAATAATGTTCTAGCCAGTATGTCCAAATTAGACCACCATTAGAATGACCAAAGGCCTTAAAATTATTAAATTTATAATCCTGTGAAATAGCTTCAAAGGCTTCATCTAACCATTCTGCTTGTTTTTTGATATTGCTATAACCGTCCTTATTGTTTTTAAAGCCAATAATAATAAATGGTTCATTATCATTTTTATTAATTGAGCCCGAATACAACAGATTACCATTAGTTGAAACGTTGATTTTCAACACGCTATGTTTAGTTGGAGTGTTTTGATTTAATAATTTAACCAACTCATTAAAACGTTCAGTACTCGCACTGGATCCAGGCACCATGATTACCGGTGACAAGGCAGATTTCATTCTTTGTGCACGAGCTTGGTTATCTTTTTCCATCCATTTATAACCAGGAATAGCGAAAACCATAACTACTAATAAAACAAGGGCAATCCATTTTAAATTAGGATTTTTAAGCAGTTTGTTGGCCTTTTTCATATTCATAAGCTTTAAGTTTCCTTTCTATCCTTTGTCCCAATAACGAAATAGGTATTAACATCAAAATATCTAAAATAAATAAACAAATAGAAAAGACTAAATTACTCCAGTTGCCGTTAGAACCGAAAAACGAAATAAGAATTCCTGGGGTTCCTTTTAATACTGGATAAACACATGGTGTAATAATATGAAGAAAAATTGCTAATGAAGCAATCATGATATTAATTACAGGGATCAATACCATAGGTAAAAAGAGCACGGGGTTTAAAATAATTGGCAACCCTATCATGAACCCCCACGTAGAGTTAAATGCTGCAGGCAATAAATTAGCCTTGGCAATATTCTCTGTCTCTTTATTTTGATGTGACAATAAAATAATTACTATTAATGCTAAAACAACGCTAGCACCGCCCATTGCACCGTAAGGATAAACAAGCGAACTACCTAAAAACTTATAAGGAACATTCCATGAACCGCCATGTTTTAATGCATAATTGAGGTTAACAGTAGCTGCCCCGCTTGTAAGTGCTGCAGCCGTAGATAAAGAAGCTAAAGGATAGCCAATCCCAATCCAACTAAGCAGCATAACGACAAACGCCAATGCAATAATTTCAAATATATTGTTGGAATTTTGGATTTGAATAACCAATTCTTTAAAAGTACTGGAGCTCAATATCTTGATTTGCAATTCATAAATAATAATCCCCAAAATCATCCCCGCAATAATAGATACAGATGCAGGCAAAAGCGCATTCCAGGCCCGAGTTCTAACTCGATGAACATGTTCAAATTCTACAGGCTGGTGATTTTTACCTAACCAATGGAAAATTTCACCAACTGCATATCCCACTAGTAACGCAAGTAACAAAGCATTAATTTGCAATACACTAGATGAAAACATTGACTTATTACTAAGCTTATTTCCCACATTACTTGCATACGCACAAAACATAATTATCATTACTGCAGTCATACCGGCTAACGTAGAATCTTTATGATATAAACGTGCTGTATAACGTGCCGCAAAATATGCCGCATATAAACCAAATAATCCAAAAGTTACCCGCACAAAGCCGTTACAAATAAATGAACCGGCATACCATATTTTGTCGGACATAGTTGAATCAAAATTCAGGATATTATAAATAAAACTGTCTGGTGAAAAAACAGCATCACGTAGCAACTTAAAATAAGAACCAATAATTGCAATTGGCATCAGCATCCCCAAAGTTCGCTGAAAAATTCTAAATATTGGTAATCTTCTTATGATAAGAATAAAGTTGGTTATTCTCTCTCCCATAGCTTTTCCCTTTACCTATCTTCAATAAATATGATTGAATGAGTTTATATTAATCACATTATACAATGATGCTAGGAAGTTGATAATTATGGCCTATATAGAATTAAAAAATAATACTAAAATTTATCAATCTGGGGATACGACTATTTACGCCAATAAAGATATTACTTTTTCTATTAATAAGGGAGAATTAGTAGTTATCTTAGGCTCTTCAGGAGCCGGCAAATCCACACTGCTCAATATTCTAGGCGGAATGGAACCTAATACAAGCGGTGATGTGATCGTCGCAGGCAAAAACATTGCACCTTATAACGCCAAACAATTAACAACTTACCGCAGAAATTATGTGGGATTTGTCTTTCAATTCTATAATTTAATCCCCAACCTAACTGCAAAAGAAAACGTAGAACTGGCTGCGCAAATCGTGCCTGATGCAATGAATCCAGATGAGGCTTTAAGAGAAGTAGACTTATCTGATAGAGAGCAAAATTTTCCCGCTCAATTATCTGGTGGTGAACAACAACGTGTCGCTATTGCTCGTGCTATTGCGAAAAAACCAGAGCTATTATTGTGTGATGAGCCAACAGGAGCACTCGATTACAAAACCGGTAAACGGATTTTAAAAATTCTACAAGACATGAGCCGAAAAAATGGCTCCACTGTGCTTATCGTTACCCATAACGCCGCTATCGCACCAATTGCGGATAAAGTAATTCGTATTCATGACGGCAGCATTCAAAAGATTGAAACTAATGATCAGCCTGCGGATATCAGCAGCATTGAATGGTAGGTGTTGATAATGCACAAATCAATTTTATGGAAGGACGCTTTCCAAGCCATAACGCATTCGCTTGGTCGTTATATCGCAATTATCTTACTAATTGGTTTAGGTACTTTTGCCTTCGTAGGACTAAAAATAGCCGGCCCCGATATGCGTGCAACAGGTGCGGACTTTTTTACTAAGCACAATTTAGCCGATGTCACCGTTAGTTCCAACTACGGAATTAATTCAACTGATCGAGCAACCATTCAAAATCTCCCTGAAATTAAGCAGGCTACCTTTGGCTATCTGCAAGATGTAAAAGTCAAAAATAAGCAAGATGTCTTGCGGGTATTCTCTCAGTCAAATAATCTCTCAAGCTATGAATTAATTAAGGGCCATTTCCCAGAAAACAATAAAGAAATTGCTCTTTCTTATTTGCTAAAAAATAAGTATCACATCGGAGAAAAAATCAGTTTCGTCAAATCGGGAATCCTAAAGAATAAAACATATAAAATTGTCGGCTTTGTTAAATCAAGCGAATTTTTGGATAAAACACAATTCGGTCAGACCAATATCGGCAATGGTCGACTAAGTGGATTCGCTGTAACAACGCATAATGCGTTCGCTTCACCTGTGTATCAAGTTTCACGTGTAACTTTTAAAAACATCGCTAATCTGAGCCCATTTAGTGTCACTTATCGCAATCGCGTTTACCATGATCATAACAAATTGCAGAAGGCTTTAAACAAGAATGGACAAGACAAATACGATAAATACGTTCAGCTATATCAAAAGAAGGCCGCTGAGCAATTAATCAAAAAAGGCATCCCTATTACGCCTGAGCAAATTGAGGTACCTAAAAATAAAATCCAAATCGATTATCCTAGCTATACCATTAACAGTCGTGAGGAAAGCCAAGGGTATTCATCCTATCGTGCTGATTCTGAGCGAGTCGAAGTTTTAGCCAACGTCTTCCCTGTCTTTTTGTTTGCCGTTGCTGCATTGGTCAGTTTGACTACCATGATGCGCTTCGTAGAAGAAGAACGTACTAATATTGGAACATTTAAGGCACTCGGTTATAGCAACGCTAGCATTGTGCTCAAGTTCTTGCTTTACAGCACTTCTGCGGCAATTTTAGGCGTGATCTTAGGTGCTAGCTTAGGTTATACTTTCTTGCCTAACATGATTATCAAGGCTTACCTAGCTAGTTCCACATTGGGAAGTGATTACCAGCTTAACTTTGCTTGGTGGCCATTGCTTATTTCGTTAATTATCGCACTACTTGCTACTACTGCTGTTTCTATGTTGACGCTTTATCAAACTCTAAAAGAAAAGCCAGCAGCATTGCTTTTACCTAAACCACCTAAAAATGGTTCTCGTATTTTACTGGAACACATCCCCTGGTTATGGAAACACATGAGTTTTTCTGCCAAAGTTACTGCACGAAACATCTTCCGCTACAAGAGTAGAATGTTAATGACCATTTTTGGCGTAGCAGGTTGTACAGGCTTGCTAGGCATGGGATTCGGCATTCGTGATTCTCTTCAGGGAATTGGCAATATTCAATATTCCGCTGTCCAAAAAAATGACATCATTGCTTTAAAGAGCAAACATGTTACTAAAAAAGAGCAGCACGAATTAGATAGCATTTTTAAAGAAAAAGATATTACACAAACAAATGCCGTGCAGTATCAGCAATTAACCAAGCATCTTAATCAAAGCGGTTCAACTGAAAACATCATGATGATTACACCAGAATCAGCCGCTAATTTTAGGAAATCAATCAATTTAAGAGAAAGGCAAAGTAAAAAGAAACTCACTTTGCCTGACGATGGCGTAATTATTTCTGAAAAATTAGCTACCTTGTTAAACGCTAGGAAAGGCTCAACTATTTCTCTAAAAAACAGCGCTGGAAAAACTTACCGCTTTAAAGTTAAGGGGATTTGTGAAATGTATTTGGGGCATTACGTCTTTATGAATCAAAAAGAATACGCCCGCGCTACTGGTCAAAAATACGCTGCGAATGCCTATCTCGTTACTATGAGAAGTCATGAACCGCAAAAAGTTAATCGTATTAACAGGAAGTTAGTCAAAACGGCCGCAATTGAAACAGTGATTTCCAATTCTTCGAATAAAAAAATATTAGGCAGCTACACCGGTAGTCTGAACGAAGTTATCTTTATCTTGATTTTGATTTCAGGGATGCTCGCCATTGTCGTTATCTACAATTTGACCAACATCAACGTTGCAGAAAGAATTCGGGAGCTGTCTACTATCAAGGTATTGGGATTTTATGACAATGAAGCTACCATGTATATCTATCGGGAGACTATTATTCTCTCTGCATTAGGAATTATTGTTGGCTTTGGTTTCGGTTGGTGGCTGCACCACTTCATTATCACCAGCTTGCCGCCAGATGCCGCAATGTTTGATCCAAATATGTATCCATTTAACTTTGTATTCTCCGCATTGATTCCAGCAATCATTACTGCTACCTTAGCAGTTGTAGTTCACCACAAGATTAAAAAGATCAATATGCTGGATGCTTTGTCATCAATTGATTAGCAAGTATTATGCTATAATGCCTTTATAGAAAAGGGTGGGAACAATTATGCCAAGAAAACACTTTGAATTAAATAGCGATATTGCTAAATTAATCGACAAATATAACGAAATTAACGATACTGACTTTAATGACTTAGTTAATACAGCATTGAGATTCTATCTCGTTAACCAAATGAGCTATAAAGACGTTCAAGAGGCTTTGAAAGAAGCTGATGTTGAAACGTCAAGATACGTTGATGAAGCAATGCGTTCCAGCATGGGCGACATCAATCGTAACTATTAAAACTACTAAAAAAGGCGGCAGGAAAACCTGCTGCCTTTTTTAATGATAATGTTTATAACGGTAATAACGATAGCCGATTTTTTTACCAAAAATTTCTTGGGAAATACCCATTAAGTTCGAAATTAATACGTATAATCCTAAAAAGATTAAACCAAAAATTGCTAAATAAATAAAACTCCCCACTCGTCCTAAATGATTAAAGTGATTTCCTATCAGCAATTGATAAATAAACAAGATAACTATATAAATCTCATTAGTAACCATAATTGGCAATAAGCTAGTAAGACGAATGCCATAGGTCTTGTTAAGTTTATGATAGCTAAGCCAAATTACAATCAAAAATGAAATGTCCGTAGATAAAATTGCACCGTCCGCATTCATAAACATAGTCATTGGGACTTGCAAGATCACTTTAAACACAACGCCCCAAACCATGTAAATCACGGCTAGTTTATTCATATTCAAAGCAAGCAGTAGAGTCAACGAATTCATTACTAGTCCAGCTAACAAACTCTGGACAATATTTTCAACTAGATAATATGCGCCGAGACTATCATGAGAAAACAGCACCGTATAAATTGGTGATGCCGCAAATGCACCTAATGCTACTACTGGTACTAATACAAATAAAAGTAAACGGTAGTTTTCTAACAATAACTTTTTAATGCTTTCTTGTCGATCCTTACTCTTAAACTTAAGTCCGGCTAATAATGGCAAACTTGTTTCAGATACAGCCGTCGCTAAAGAAATAATTACCGTAGTAATCTTGCTAGGATTAGCTGAAAAAATCGTATAAATATAGCTAACGTAAGTGCTGCTGAGATGATTAAAATTAATCAATACCTGCTTGAACAATAATTGATCTACTAATTGAGTAACGGTAATAAAAGAACCTAATAAAACAAAAGGTATAGAAGCATACCACAGATTAAGCAAGCTTCGTGTTACGTTGTTTAAAGCACGCTCTTCGCTATTTTCAAGAAGCTGCTTATAATGACCCCACCGCTTGCGTAAATACGCAAAGAGGTACAAATAACTAGCAATAGCGCCAACACAAGCACCGAAAACGCTAAAATAAACTGCGATTACGTAATTATGATGAAAAACCTCAATAACTAAAAGAGTTGCCAACAAAATAAAGAGAATCCGCGCAAATTGTTCCCATAATTGGGAAATTCCGTATGGCTTCATATCATTATTTCCTTGAAACCATCCTCTTACCATACTCATTGATGGCAAAATAATTACAGCTGGAACTAAAACACGAATTGAAATCGTTGCACTAGCTACAGAATCAACCGGACTGTTTTTAGCAATGATTGGTGCAGTTACATATAGCAAAATTCCGCAGGCTAACCCCATTACTAACATGATAATGAGTCCCAGCTTGGTAATATACAAACTATCTTTATATCTATTTTGCGAATTTAATTGTGATACTTCCCGGGCAATAACTGAAGGAAGCCCCGCGGTTCCGACAGATAAAAATAATGCATAAGGCGTGTACGAAGAATTAAACAGAGCTTGCGCATTCAATTGGTTGTGATAGCTCCCCAACATAATCAACCAAGGAATTAAATATACAACTCCTAGAATTCTCGATACGATACTACCAAACGATAGCCAAAACGAACCCGATAGGATCTTTTTATTCAACAGTAAAACCTCAAATCTACGTTATCTCATTGTGCCTCATTAATTATACGTGGATTTTTTCATTTTTGGGAACAAAGGGGCTTCTTTTTAGAGAAATTTAGTCGAGGAATAATACAAATTAGTTACATTAGTTACCATATTATTACCTATAGTTTAATTTATCGTTAGGAGGCTTGACCCGCCTCAGAATAATCATTATGATTGAAATGTTTCTATGTGAAAGTTACTGATTATTTATAATTCTATTAATAAAAAAATCATGGGGGATTTACGTTGTTTTTTAAGAAGAGATTTATTACTAAATTAGCATGCGTTGCTATTTTTTCAACTACAGGTATCGCTGCAGTAAAGGCTCAAGCTCCACAAACTGTGCAAGCTTCAACTACTTCCGTAGCTGCACGTTCACTTGGGATTGACGTTGCTAGTTACCAAAGTGCTGACTTGTCTGCTCACGCTAGATCTGGCGCTAAGTTTGCTGTAGTTAAGGTTAGTGAAGGTACAGGCTACAGAAACCCTAAGGCTAGTGGTCAAGTTGCTAGCGCACGTCGTCAAAACATGATGCCAATGGGCTACCACTTCGCTACTTTCAGTGCAAGCACTTCAGCTGCTAAGCGTGAAGCAAATTATGCTATTGCATCAGCCAAGGCTGTAGGTCTTAACCCAGGTTCATACCTTGCTTGTGATTATGAATCAGGCGATGGTAACAACATCAACATGGGTAAGAACCCTACTGCTAACGCAATTATTGCTTTCATGAAGAAAGTTAAGGATGCTGGTTACAAGCCACTTCTTTACGCTAGTTCATCTGTATTGAGAAACAACATTAACACTAACAAAGTAGTTAATGCATTTCCTAACAGTTTATGGGTTGCTTCATACGCTGTTTCAGGTCGTATCGACAATCCTAACTTTAACTACTTCCCATCAATGAACGGTGTTTCAATTTGGCAATTTACTGATAACTGGCGTGGCCTTAACGTAGACGGTAACATCAACGTTTTGCCACTTTCATCATCAGGTAATGCAGTTTCTCAAGCTCCTAAGAAGAATACCGGTAAGGCTCGTGTATTGAAGCACAACGCTTATGTTTACGATAAGAACGGCAAGCGTAAGAAGCACAAGGCCTTGAAGAAGAACCATTCTGTTACTGTTCACGGTAAGAAGACCATTCATGGTAAAAAGTACTACAAGATTGGCAAAAACAAATACATCAAGGCTGCTAACCTTTACTAAAAAATAATTAGCTATCAAAAAATGCACCAGGTAAAAACTTACCTGATGCATTTTATTTTGCTTTTTTACTTTAAGAACTTATCGCCTGCAATGTGACGGTAAAAGTTTGCTTTAGCAGTTTGGTAATATGGAGTAACCCATAAATAGCCAAGTCCGCAGGTTATAGCGGCCAAAATGTTCCAGCCTAGGAAACTTAAGTCAAAGATAAACAAATTCATCTTGTGGCCCTTCATGAGCTCCTTGCTGGCATTAATTCCGTCAGTTGCACCGACTTGCTTATCGCTGGCTACCATGTCCTTCACGATATACGGTGTCATGGAATAAGAATAAGCTTTGATAATACCTGGGATAATCAAAAGCCAAGTCCATAAGAATGTAAAAATAGAAACCAGCACGAAATTAATCAATTCAGGACCAAAGCGATTCTCAGTAAAGACTGAAAATGCAGCCATATATGGTTTTTCTTCTTTTTGATCGTCTCTTAATTCTAGAAATGCAATGTTTCTACTCAAACCAATGAAACTACCGATCCAAAGGAGAATTGATCCAATTGGACTAGCAAATTGGTAGAAAATATTGGTTCCGTCATAATTTATGTAAGTTTCATCTAACCAGTGACCAGCGCCAGTAAAAATGCCAACGATAATTGCGGTAATCAAGAAGACAATTATTGCCCAGCCCCAATTTCCACGTAAGGATTGCTTGGCATTGTCTTTTAATTCTTTTCTTGTAACAGCCATTTTCCCACTCTTTCTATATCAGTTACATAATTAGTGTCACCTAAACGTAGATTATAGTCAATAAAAAATGGTATCAAAAAAAGCCTAATTCCACCAACACGGAACTAGGCTCACACAGTGTTGACCGCCGTCTCTGACCACATATAGAAGATAACATTTTCGCTACCGGAGAAAATGACTACTACTAGCGGCGGTACATGAAAATTCTAGCATTCAAAAATATAAAAAACAAGCAAAATGACACGGATTGATACAGATTGTTATTTTGATAGTTATAATCCACAAATAATTGCGATAATGCCAAAGATAATTTGTAATACTGCTATTGCAAGATGACCTGCGTTTTTACCTTCTTTGATGGGATGCTCAGCATTAATAGATTTGTGAATTTGCCAAGCGTTATAAATTCCGATAATTGTTACAAAAATTCCTGCAACAATTGCAGTCCACTTATAGATAGCACCATTATTGGCATTGCCAGCAGACCATAAGATGATTAGCCCAATGCCTATGATAATTAAAGCATAACCGATTCTTCTACTATTGCGTCCAACGTTGGCAGCATTATATCCTTTATTACCAGCAGTTTGCTTCATAACAGAATTACTAATTAAAATTTGAACAATACCCATTCCATTATTGCAATAAAAACAAATACACCATATGTAACTAAAGTTGCCATAATATTCGCGCTTTCCAATTAAATCGCTTTTATGATTCACTTAAATTATAGACCATAAGCTGTTTTTTATTCTATATATTTATAATTTAAAATAGTATTAGCTATATATTAAACAAATTCACTTACATACGCAAAAAAGACGAGGCTCAACGCCTCGTCCTTTCTCTTTAATTAAAGTGCAGCATTATCGACATAATGCGGTTTACTTTCTTTTTAATCTTACCAAATTCGCCATGAGCAGTGTGATTATCCTGAATAATAATCATGTCCTTAGCACCTTTGGTAGTACGCAAGAAGGTGTAATAACCTTCACCAGCACCATTAGCTGCCTTGTACTTCTTCAAGTTATAAAAACCACCATTGTAGTATGACGGTGCCTTACCCTTGAAAAGCACTTTTCTGCTTTCTTTAGTCAGTAATTTACCATGTAGGATATACTCAATCGTTTTTGCTAAATCAGCATTAGACATCACAATAGAGCCTGCACCTAATTCATTATGTGCATCCTTCACAGCCTGATCATGATCAACTCTCATGAATTGACCAGAACTTCTTTCGTAGCCTGGAACCCAGCCTGCAGATTTCAACTTAGTCATGCTTGACCATAAAAATTCGGTTTGCTTTAACTTAAGCGGCTTGATGTAAGTCTCACGGAATAGTTTTTCATAAGACTTATGTTCAAGCTTAGACAAGATACCACAAAGGTAAATGTAGTTTACAGCTGTATAATGCCACTTGCCTAACTTTCTACCGTCAAACACAGTGTATTTTGCATCGTGAGCAATATTGGCTTCATCTGAAATAAATTCCGGTGTCCCCAATTGTTGATCAGTTTCTAGATCTAATCCAGAAGTCATGGTTAACAAGTTGCTAATCTTGACATTATCTGCACCATCTACGTTAGGGTAAAACTTAGAAAGTGGATCATCTAAACTCAGCTTTCCCTTTTGTACCTCACGCATGACCATCGCAGCGGTCATTGATTTTTGCACTGAATTAATCAAATAACTAGTGTCAGTACTATTATTTGTAGCGTACTCAAGTAAAGGTTTTCTGTTGCTTGTTACCAAGACAGATCCTTTAATGCCTAAACGATCAATAGCCTGGCGCACTACTTTGCTTTTAAACTGTTCTTATTAGTCAAATCGACGCTCTTAACATCGTCTTTATTCTGCCACTTCTTAGAGTAGTAGTAGTTAGACATGTAGTAGTTGTAACGTCTATTTGGTAATTCCATGAATGGCTTAACAGCTTGATCAACTGCAACCCATCCTTTCCAACCTAAGTGAATAGTATCTTCCATGAAGTACTTTTCATTACCACGTTTTGAAAAATCTACTACATTTTCAAAACCTTGGTTAACAAGTTGGTGTTCAATCTTAGCAACAGATTCCTGGTACATCTTTTCTGATAAACCAGTGTACTTCATCCATTTTCCGTTAATTGGAGGAATAATGAACAATACATTAGTATGTTGCTTAGCAAATTGTTCCAGCATTAATTGGAAGTCACCATATTCAACTGAGTGAACATAGTCGAAATTACGTTGACTACCCTTCAAACGCTTCAATATCTTCTTAGGCAAACGAGTTCTATAGAAAGTATTGTCAATTCCTAAGTTATTTGAATTAGTATGCATTGCAGCTTGTTCTGCAGCGACCTTATTCAAAGCCTTAACAGAGTATGCACTTGGTAAAACTTTAGCTTTCTTTTGAATCTTATTTACACGATCGCGCAACTGGAATGCGCTGAAGAAGTTATCTTCATTACTGAGCATTCTACGACGATTGTTTAAGTAAAACTTTTGGAAAGTGGTTAGTTTCTTACCTTCCGCAATTTGCTGAAGACTATTCTTAATTTCGCCCTTAACGTCTGGCATTTCAAGCAAACGCTTAGCAGCGTAACGATCAGTCTTATTATTCTTAGCACTTAACAAGAAATTACATGCTTGAAGTGGTGAATAATACAAAGCAAAGGCATTAGGATCTTGACCCTTTTTGGTAAACCATTGTGGTGAAATAATCACAACAGCCTTTTTATTCTTAAGTTGCTTAGCTGTGCCTTGCATCCCCAAAAACTGAGCCAAAGATTGACTACCTGGACCACCAAGCAAGAATGGACGGTAATTTCTATGATACTTTTCCGCAATTACACTAGGGTGCAATGGATCAAATCTTGATAATTCACTTGAACCATAGAAAGGTACATAGCCGTCATCAAAAGCTTCTTGCTTCATTGTACTGCCCTTAAAGACAGTAGTATTTTGTGAAGCAGCAGCTTCATAGATTGTTTGCTTAGAAAAAGTTCTTTCCCAGGGAATAAGGAATACAACTAATAAAAGGATAAAAGCGCAAATAACTGGGCCAAAAATTTGCCACAGCCGGCGTTTATTACTCATTTTCTAAGCTTTCCACCTTTGCAACAATCTTATTTGGAGTATCCCATTCAGCACGGTTGAATTCTGAAACAGGAACATCAATATCAAACTTTTCTTGTAAGCTCAAAAGCATTTGTACACTTGCCATTGAGTCCATCAAACCATTGTCAAAGATGTTTTCATCCATTTGATCTGATAAATCTTCACCAGTTAAATCGTTTAAAATGTCTAATACGCCTTGTTTAGTGTCCATAATTAATACCTCTATTCAACACAAATACTTAATTAATATCATTCCATATTATATAAGCTTATTTCCAACCGAACCATAGTTGACTAAGAAATCCTGAGAAAATCAAGAAACTGAAGCAAACTACGTTAAAGGTTAAGAAAATGGCGAACCATTCAGTAAACTTATTATGTGGAATTTGTTTCTTATGCTTTATCTTAAATCTGAGCCAAGCATCGTTGATACAGATTGCTGTCGCATGGAAAATACCATAAACAATGTAGTACCAAGTAAGTCCGTGCCAAAAGCCCATGATTAAGAAGAGCAAGAAGTAAGAAACTTGTGACAATCTAATTCGATTCTTAAACAATTTTTTCTTCATTGCAAAGAAAGTGAATCGCATATAGATGTAGTCACGGAACCAGAATGACAAAGTCATATGCCAACGATTCCAGAAATCTTTAATGTTCTTAGAAATAAATGGCTTATTGAAGTTCATTGGGGTATGAATACCCATGAAGTATGAAATTGATACGGCAAATAATGAATAACCTGCAAAGTCAAAGAACAAGTACATACTGTAACAATACATGTAAGCAAGTACCCACCATGAAAGCTTCAAACCACCATTTGCATTGCCGACTGCTAATGCAGAGGCAGTGATCTTTGGTAACCAATAAGTACCAAAGAACCAACCAATAACAAACTTATATAAAAAGCCTTGGAATAAATATCTTACTGCATATTGCAAATCAGTAATATATGCATCCCTTGTAGGGACCTTTTCATAATCCTTCTTAAATCTACGGTAACGATCAATAGGACCTGATGAAATGGTTGGGAAGAAGAGCAAGAATCTTGCATAAGTTACAGGATCCACCTTCTTAATCGCACCATCACGCATTTCCATAATAACTTGAACGGTCTTAAAGGTTACATATGAAATACCTAAGAACCCAATTACAAAGCCGATGGAATTATCAGGAAAAGCAGTTAAATATTTAACTGCAGCTAATGGAATAATTGCCAGAATTACTGCTAAGCTAAATACCCAAGTCTTATTTTTACCGTGATGACGATAATACTGATAAGCAAAGGTCAAAATAAACTCATAAACCAGCCAGATTAATAAGTTAACCCCTTGTTGCCAGTGACTACCATCAAAAATCAAGAATAAGAAAACAATTGAGAAAATTGCTTCATATGTCTTGAAACGATGACCGAAGTATAACCCCAAAATGATTGGGATTAAAGCAATCATCAAATAAATGAAATATTGCGGATTTGAATAAGGTTGTAAGTTAATGAAATTAAAATTCACTACTTATTAACCTCCTTAATAACCGCTTTGATATCTACCTTGCCATTTTGAGAAATTGGCAATTTATCTTGGTAAACAAAACGTTGTGGAATCATGTAAGGCATAACGTTCTTAGCTAAATCTTCACGAATTTCCTTAGTTAAAGCAGCTTCTGAGTGCTGACGCGCTACGCCTTCCTTTAATTCGATTTCTGCAACGATTTGCTTAACAGTGTGGTCCTTATTGTATTTAGGTGCCGCAACGCCATAACGAACGTATTTATTCTTAGTTAAGTAGAAGTTGATTTCTTCAAGTTCGATTCTGTAACCATTGAACTTGATTTGGAAGTCAATTCTACCGCGATAGAAGAGCATGTCGCCGTCATCAAAGAATCCAGCATCCCCACTGCGGTAGCTACAGTACTTGTCGTCATCCTTTTGGAAGAAGGCAGCTTCAGTTTTTTCAGGGTTGTTCATGTAACCCTTTGAAACGCTAGGACCGCTAATGATAATTTCACCTTCGCCAGGCTTATCACCCTTTGAAGTATCAATAGTGATCTTGGTGTCTTCCTTAACCTTACCGATTGGTAAACGGTCATACTTCTTAAGAATGTCGTCAGTAATTTCAACTTGCGTTACGGCAACAGTTGTTTCGGTTGGACCGTAAGTGTTGAAGATATGGCTTTCTGGGAATCTCTTCTTAAGCATGTCTGCTTCGCTGTGTGGTAATTCTTCACCACAGAATAAGAAGTGACTAAGGTCTGGATGATGTTCAGAATCAAAAGTCTTATCCAAGAAACACATTTGTGCAAATGATGGGGTTGATACCCAAACATTAAATTGCATCTTTGGCAAAGTTTGGAACAATTGACCAAAGTTTTGCGTTACATCGTGTGGCAATACAACAAGCTTACCTGCTGAAACAAGTGCAGGGTAAAGACTCATTACTGACAAGTCGAATGAGTATGGAGCTTGGGCCAAGAAACTTGGGTGTTCTGGCAAATTAAAGTCTGATAACTCCCAGTTTACAAAGCTGAGTAAGTTATCGTGACTGATTTGTACACCCTTAGGCTTACCAGTAGTACCTGAAGTGAAGATGATGTAGTAGTTTTCATCGCCTTCAACAAATTTGCTTTCGTCAACAGTGAAGTCGCCATCTTCAACTTCACTAGCCTTAAGTACCTTAACGTTGTCTAAGTTAACGTCTGGCAATGGGTCAATTTCCAAAACCAATGGTGATTTTGAAACATCTTGAATCATGGTCAAACGTTCAGCGTTTGAGTAACTAGCAATTGGAATATATGCGTGCCCTGACTTAACACAGCCAAGGAAACTAGCAACCATTTCAAAAGTTTGACCACCCCAGATCATGATTGGAGCATGATCTGGAATATCCATCGCAGCAATCTTGTGTGCCCACGCATTGGAACGCTGCTTAAGTTCGCCATATGTATTGGTTTTACCAAGATAGTCGTAAACAACACGATCTGGTTCTTGTTCAGCTATCTCATCTATTCTCTTAATAACATCTTGAATCATGTAACAGCACCTACCTTAAAATTCGTTATAAATGAAATGAACTGAAGTAAGTCCACTATATTCATACAAATAAATAAGGGCCATCAGGATCCCAAAATAAACAATCGTTTTCAAGACAAACATACCGACGCGTTTGCCTCGAGAATCAATTTTCGATTTCTTATCCATTGTTTCTCCCTCAAGTAATATTTTTGTAACATTTTATTACTTTGTCTTATATTACTACAAATAGCAACAATCAGCGCATCATCGCTATATATTTTAACAAATTTAAACTTTTTCTTAAATTAAGGCTGCATAAAATATACGGAAAACGTTTTATTATTGCATTTTTTTGCAATTGCGGTATGCGAAGTACAGCGGAATGGCTATAATTACCGCAACAAAAATTAAAGCAAAGATCAATAGTCGCATCATATTTTTAGGATCAGTCCAACGATCGCTTTTTGCCGTGGCCAAAATATACGCTGCAAACAATACGATAATGATTAATTCGCCTAAACAAAACCATGAGTGTAGATTTTGATACAAATACAGATACGTTGTTGCAGGCAGCAGGCAAAACCAGCCCGCAAAACGCAACCAAAAGATTTCCTTTTGACGGTAATTGAGATTCATCGCTTGTTTCCTTTCATCCTAATTGCCAAACAACGCATTAATATTGATGGATAAAATCCGATCCATTACTACAACATTCGGCTTAGCATATTGCTGCGACGCGGATTCAAATAGACAAAGTAGTTGCCCTTTATAAGCTGTAATCTGCTCCAAATATGGCGGCATTTCTAGTTCTAACTCCGCATTCTTTTCATCTAATGCATTTAAGGCAGAAGTTGGGAAAACGTACAGCTTAGAACTACCGCTACCGTATGACTGACTCAAGAAGATCTTATTTTGATAAATTGCAATCCCTTGAATCTGCTTATCCATGCTAGTTTCGCCAGTTGGATCTGACCACTGCAGCGTACCCGTAACAGATTTCACTTCATTATTAGTAATCGAACCTTTGTTTTTGCCGCTACGAGCAATTCGATATGCCGCAACTTTGCCGCGTCCATACATATTGAAGAATCCAACAAATAATTGACTGTCATAATAGGTAACTGCAGATGCTTTTTCAACTGCTGGAATTGCAATCTGGTGATCATATTTAATTGGAATTCTGCTTCCTGGCTTATATTCTTTCATTTCTTTTAATGAAAATGCGGCTAAAGCTGAGGACTTACCTAATGAACCTGTAATCCAAATATTTTTAGCAACGGGATCATATGCAATACCGCCTAAATGCGGCCTACCTGGGACTTGAATTGTCTTAATATATTTACCCGTCTTTTTATCTAAAACATAGATAACGGAAGCATGAACATGATCCCCGTCATAGGCAGTAATTAAAATGTACTGGCTCGCTACCGCGATTCCTTGAGGCGTCATTGCAGTTGCTACATCGTATTTTTTAGTTTTAAAATTGTAGGCCTTAGTTGAAATCAGTCCTGGAATAATAAAATCTTTTCCGTCCCATGTCCTCGGCGGAACATAAGTAGATACTTTATTAATAAAAGGATAGTTTTCACGTAAAGCTTTTTGATAGTTTTTGAAATTATGCCAAGCTGCACTCGTATTTGTTCCATCATTAGCTTTTACTACTTTAGGACGCTCTCGCAGCATCTCTTGTTTCTGCAACCATTGATAGCCAAAATAGCCGCCTGTTCCGACACCTACTAAGATGAGAACAGTTATTATCAATTGCAAAACAAACTTTCCAAATTTTTTCACCGAACTGTTCCTTTCTTTACCTTTTTGACATGTCTAACATTATAGCCACATTCATTATACTTTTACTAATCTGCCACGAATTTTCATTAAAAATATAGATTTTTCGAAAATAAAGTTTATTTCGTCACACTTTTTTCACAATTTAAGGTTATACTGTGTAATGTAGCAAGTAAGAATTCCACTTACTACTACAACTCAACTTTTTTGTTTTTCATTCATACTCCTCCAAGTAAATAATGAAAATAAAAAGAATTGACTTACTCCAATTAGTCAATTTCATATCTATCCCTTTCGGCTCACGTGCGTTGCGTGAGCTTTTCTTATGCCCAAAATCAATTTCTTAAATACTTCACAAGCAAATCTTTACCTTTTCATAAGAATTTGAACATTTTTAATTCACATTTAGCCTGTATTATAAAAAATGTAACAAGGCGGTAGAAACTTGTTACATACTCCCACTTTTTTTATTTCATTCATTCTTACTCCTCCAAAGTAGATGAAACTAATAAGGTCCGCAAAATCTTGCGGGCCTTTTCCTTTTTTCCTGTATACTTAAGATAGAAAAGAGGCGCAAATATGTTTTCACCATCAATCAAACACTTAATTCAAGAAAAATCAGGTTCGTTTTTAATTCCAGCTAGCCGGATTGCCTTTGTTCAAGATGACAATCCTTTATATCATGCCTTTTTAATCCTTACTAAAGTTAAATATTCTAAAATTCCAGTTTTAGATAAAGATAAAAAAGTGGTTGGTCTGCTTAGTTTAGCGATGATTACAGACAAGATGCTAACGAATGAAGAAATTTCTACCGCACCTTTAGATCAATTAAAGGTTAAAGATGTCATGCAAACCAAGTTCGATAAAATAAATTTTGTCGAAACTACGCTAGAGGCGCAGCTTCATTTATTGATTAACAACGCCTTTTTACCGGTCGTCGATGACCGCGGCGTTTTCCAAGGATTACTTACTAGACGAGAGTGGATCAAAGCCTTTAACTATGTTACCCATACATATGATAAGCACTACAAATCAATCAAAATAAAATAACCCACGGGCAGTCTATTATGGACTGCCTTTTTTAATGAAGAAAAATAGAATTCTATTTACGTATTCTTATGGTAAAAGAATGTTAGAATGTTTTGAGTAGAGTGATATATTTACTTTTTTGGAGGCTATACATATGAAACGTCAATGGAAATTTATTGTCGTTTTAATTGCCGGGGTAATAAGTTTAATTTTTGAATTTGGTTTACATGCTTCTACTCTATTTGTAACGCCAATTCTTAAATTGCAAATGAATCCGCAAGCAATTATCATCGACATTTTGGGTATTTGGATTTCCGTTCTTTTGTTAATGGAAATATTCAATGACTGGAAATCCGGCCGTTACGGTGTCGATATTTTAGCCGTAATTGCGATTGTTTCTACTATTTTAATCAACAATTATTGGGCTGAATGGATGATCTTGGTAATGTCTACTGGTGGTGAAACTCTGGAGGACTACGCTACAGGTCAAGCCAGCAAGGAATTGCGTTCCCTTTTGAACAATACTCCTAGAATCGCCAACAAGTTAATCAACGGCAAGATTACCGAAGTCAATGTTGATGATTTGAAAATCGGTGACATTGTTTTAATTAAACCAGGTCAACAAGTTCCAGTTGATGGTGAAATTGTTAAAGGTGAATCAAACTTTGACCAATCATCATTGACCGGTGAATCTGTTCCTGTTGCTAAAAAGCCAGGCGATGACTTGATGTCTGGTTCCGTTAACGGTGATGCTGCCGTCCAGATGAAGGTTACTAAGGCTGCTAAGGACTCAGAATATCAGTCAATTGTCGCTTTGGTTAAGTCATCACAAGCTCAACCAGCTAAGTTCGTTAAGATGGCCGACCGTTACGCCGTTCCATTTACCATCATCTCATTGATTATTGGTGGTGTTGCATGGGCAGTGTCTGGGGATGCTACAAGATTTGCGGAAGTTATGGTTGTTGCTTCTCCATGTCCACTTTTGATCGCAGCTCCTGTTGCTTTAGTCAGTGGTATGAGTTCAATGTCAGCTCACCACATTATTGTTAAGTCAGGTCCAACTCTTGAAAAGTTAGCTCGTGCTAAGACTTTTGCCTTTGATAAGACTGGTACTTTAACTGAAAATCAATTGGTGGTTGACCAAATCATCCCTGAAGGCGATGCTCTTTCAAAAGAAGAATTACAAAGCTTAGCTGCTAGTGTTGAACAACAATCTAGCCACGTTATTGCCAGTTCTTTGGTTAAGGCTACTGACAGCAAGTTAATCAAGCCAGTTACCAACTTAAAGGAAACTACCGCTCAAGGTGTTGAAGGTGACGTCAATGGCAAGCATGTTAAGGTGGGTAAATTAAGCTTCGTAGATCCTAATCATGAAAAGATTGACGTAACTTCAACTGCTGTCTTCGTTTCAGTCGATGGCAAGTTTGCCGGTTACATTACTATGATGGATGAAATTCGTCCAGAAACGGCTGATACAATTGCGAAGTTGAAGCGCCAAGGTGCAGAAGACATCATGATGCTTACTGGTGACCACAAGCAAGTTGCTGAAAAGGTTGGTAAAAAAGCTGGCATTACTGATATTCGTGCCGATCTTTTACCAGCTGAAAAGATTAAGGCTATCAAGGAAGTACCAAAAGACTTGCGTCCTGTCGTTATGACTGGTGACGGTGTTAACGATGCTCCAAGCTTAACTGCCGCTGATGTCGGTATCGCTATGGGTGCTAAAGGCGCAACAGCTGCCAGTGAAAGTGCCGATGCCGTTATCATGGTTAACGATTTATCTAAGGTTAATGATGCGGTTGCTATTTCTAAACATACAATGAAGGTTGCCAACATCGATGTTTTAACTGCTATTGGTGTGGTTATCATCATCGAATTGATCGCCTTCACCGGTGTCATTCCTGCCTTTTGGGGTGCTATCTTACAGGAAGTTGTCGACATGATCACTATCAGTTTGGGACTTCTTGCTAAGACTAAGCCAAGCAACAAGCAATTTGGTTTGGAAGAGTAAGTAAAAATTAGATATTAACAAAATACAAGCTCTAGAGTCGAGATGATTCTAGAGCTTTTTATTTTATTAAATTGTTTAACTCTAAAGGTATCATATTATAATCTTAAAGAAAGAGACCACATCATTATAAGTAATTCTCTTAGCATAATTTCTAAACATCACCAAGGAGTACCATATCTGAAGATGAAAACTAAAATAATATCAATAATACTTTTGATACTCATCGTCCCACCTATTCTTTTTTGTGTACTTAATTCTAGTTACGAGTTATACGTTAATCATCAAGAAAATATTGCATACAGTAAAATGCAACAAGCTGTAGGCAAACATGATGATCTAGAAACGCCTTATAAATATTCAATCAGTGCCCTAAAATCAAACGGAAAATGGACAGTTTATATTAAAGAAGAACCGTTTGGCAAAGAAAAAAGTTATCGCGAAGATTGATTTAATTGCAACCTAATTTGCATCTAGTTTAGGAAAATATTAAAATTAAACTCAACTGAATATTTCATTTAGTGGTTGGGTTTTTATCAGAATAAAAGCTTTCAAGATTTGCTTCTTTGGGTCAAGAGGCACCTTGAAGGCTTTTTGCTTTTTTATAGAAAGGGAATACATGCATTTTTTAGGGGAATTAATCTTAATCCTATTAACTACAGTCTTATTAGGTCAGCTCTTTGCTCGCTTTAATATGCCTGCAGTTATCGGACAATTATTGTCAGGAATCTTACTTGGACCAGCTATCCTAAATTGGGTAACGCCAAACGATATTGTCAGTCTATTCTCAGAATTCGGGGTTATCCTGTTAATGTTCTTAGCAGGCCTGGAAAGTGACCTCGATTTACTAAAGAAATACTTCAAATTAAGTTTCACCGTCGCTAGTGTCGGGGTTATCTTACCAGTTGTCTTCATGGGAATTGCCAGCTACTTCTTCGGTATGAAGCCACTTGAGGCACTCTTTATCGGAATTGTCTTTGCGGCAACCAGTGTTTCAATTTCGGTTGTAGTATTGCAAGAAGCACGACAACTTCATACCCGTGCCGGTACAGCAATTTTAGGTGCGGCTGTAGTTGATGATATCTTAGCCGTAGTTGTTTTAAGTTTGTTCACTACTTTCAGTCACGAAGGCGGTAAGAGCGGTTTAACTAACAACTTCTTTATCAATATTTTGATTGAAATTGTCTACTTTGTAGTTGTTTGGGTCATCTTTAAGTTCGTTGCCCCATACTTTATGAAGGCTTCCGAAAAAATCGATGTTGACTACTCTGTAGTTATCGGTTCGCTTGTCTTAGCTTTAACTATGGCTTGGGCTGCCGACTTTGTTGGATTATCTGCCGTTGTAGGTGCATTCTTTGGTGGCTTGGCTATTAGACAGACGCCACAATATAAAGAAGTTCACTCTTCAGTTTCCGCAATCGGTTATGCGATCTTTATTCCGGTATTCTTTGCCGACATCGGTCTTTCAATGACCTTTGAGAGCTTCTTCAAGGATATTTGGTTCATTATCGTAATGACAATCTTAGCCCTCTTATCTAAATTCTGGGCTGGTAAATACTCAAGTGAAGTCTTCGGCTTTACTAAGAATGAGGGTAACATTGTAGGTGCCGGTATGATTTCTCGTGGTGAAGTTGCCTTAATCGTGGCACAGATCGGGATTACCCATCACCTCTTCCCTGAAGATATTTACTCAAGCTTGATTTTGGTAATCATCGTTACAACGGTACTTTCACCATTTATTTTGAATTATTTCATTAAGAAACAAAAAGATAGTAAAGAATTTATGTAAAAGAAAATCCTCGACAAAAACGTCGGGGATTTTTTCATGTTCGCTTGTGAACGAATACTAGATTTTTTAATTATAAAACGTAGACACAATTTAGCCTACATAATATAATACTGTTAGGAGATGATAGAACATGTTACAAACACCAAATAATATTAAAGCAGTTACTGCTCGTGACTTACGTAATAACTTTAAAAAAATTGCTGATGACATTAATGACTATGATACTACAGTTATCGTTGCTCGTCCTAAAGACAAAAACGTCGTAATTATTTCACAAAAAGAATATGATTCATGGCAAGAGACCTCATATCTTCTAGGGACTAAGGAAAATCGTGATGCATTAGCGGAAGCTAAAGAATCGTTTGAAAATAAAGACACCCGAAACAAAATCTTAACTCCAGAAGAATTCGAGGCTCTAACTAAAGATGACGAAGCTTAACGTAAATTTTAACTATAATGCCTGGGATGAATATCTAGAGTGGAAGAAAGAAGATAAAAAAACTTCCAAGAAAATCGATAGCCTCATTAAAGATTGTCAACGCCATCCATTCACTGGAAAAGGAAAACCCGAACCTTTAAAGGCAAATTTAAGCGGTGCATGGTCTCGACAAATTAATCACAAAGATCGTATGGTTTATTCAGTTACGGCAACAGAACTTCAAATATGGCAACTAAAATATCACTATTCTAAATAGAAAATCCTCGACAAAAACGTCGGGGATTTTTTCATATTCTTAAACAAACTGTTCTAAATCGATTACTTGATCATATCTCTGTAACTCTTCTGGTTCATAATGGTGAATTACTTCCACAAAGGTCAAATTAGACTCTAACAAGTAATCATGAATCTGATCTGAGGTCTTTTTATCAAGGGATGCATTAATTTCATCAAGCAGCAACACTGGCCGCTTCATTAAAATGGCCCGAGCTAATTCAATTCTTGCCAGCTGCCCGCCTGATAATTGATCCGCATTATCCCCTAAAGAATAATCCCATCCCTTCTCTTTCACGATGGTGTCTAGTCCCAACTTGGTGCAGACTTCCATTACTATTTCCCGGGAAATATCTGCGTCTAGTGTCAAATTAAACCACAAGGTATCTGCAAAAATCACTGGACTTTGACTAGCGTATGAAAAGATATTAGCAAATTCTCCAGCCTTAGCTTGGCTATTATTCAAAATAATATCTTTAGCCTGACCGAATTCTCCTGTCATTAAATATTGCAAAAGCGTTGATTTCCCGGTACCCGATGGCCCAATAACTGCTACTTTTTGTTCAGCCTTAATCTTTAAATTAAGACGTCTAGCCAACTCCTGATCTTTTCTAATTAAAGTTAAATCATCCACTTCCAATTCACTAAAATCATTTTCAGAAACGTCTTCAGTTTTCTTGCCTTCGGCAATATACTTTTCAGCTTTAGCAACAATCTTTTTAGTAGTTGATAACTTATTGCGACCCTCTAAAATTGTCAAAATTGGATTAACAAAAGAATTCGACAACTGCACAATTGCAAATAATGCACCCAATGTAGTTTGTCCATTAACTACCATGTAAATCCCTACTAAGAATGGCACTGTAAAGGTAAACAAGTTAGCAATCAAGCTGACCCATGAAACTGTGTCCAAGTTCAGTAAATTCATCTTGCACAGTGCTGCTTCTAATTGGTTAACAAATACCCTACTCTTCTTAACAGCATTATCTTGCTTGCCATACAACTTGAATGTTGAACTACCAGCTAAAAAATTCTTGATATGACTAACATACTTATCATTGGCGTTGATCCAATTTTCGGAAGCAGTTTGAATTTTCTTTTGAAAAAGGCTGGATACAATCATCGGTAAGCATGAACCTATTAGAAAAAGCAAGGTTACTAACCAGTTAACCGACAATGCATAGCCTAATGCAAAAATAATCATGTACGCTTGCATCATAATTTCAATTTCTGCATCAAAGCGATTAGTTTCTAAGAGCTTAAAATCTGTAGTTAGATAACCTAAGCTAGTAGTATTTTCATCACTAGATTGTTTAAGCATCCCTTTTAAGATGCCAAGCCGTAAAGTAGTATTTGCTTCCTGAATCGCACCTGTTTTTAAGCGATTGAAAATAAGTGAAGCTAAAAAGGTAATCAATAAGCCGCTAACAGCAATTAGCAAAATTTGCGGTAAGTCATTAAAGCTTCTTTGCGTAGCAATATTAGTCAATGCCTGCACCATATAAGCCACGATAATCTGTTGCATACTGGCAATTAAGCCGAAGATAATCATGCTGATGAATTTAGAATGTGAAGAGTATTTGTAAATCATATTTCTATCCCCCGTAACTTACCGTTATGTCACCATTTGAATTATCAATACTTAATACTCTTCGCGCCTTGTCATTTTTGCTGTAAGAGTCGCCTTTATTTGAACCATTTATCTCAACGTGTCCATTCGACGTATCCAGATCATAACCGTCAGCTGTACTATGATCGACCATAATATTATCATTTGAAAGATCAATTTCACCTTGACTAACAGCAATGCCTTGAACCGTAACGCTACCGTTAGAATCATCGATTTCAATATTTTTTAACTTTTCATCTGGCAGTTCAATCGTAATTTGCGGTACTACAGAATGTTTTTTGAATAAGTCAAAGAGATTTCCATTAACTACCTTAATGCCATCTTTATCTTCAACAATTAATTGCTTATTCTTGACTTCAACTTTTGGAAGCAACTTATGTCTTCCCTCAAAAAGAACACGGTAATGATTGCCCTGTTTGACTTTAATATTTGCATTACTGGTATCAACTTTTACTTGATTAAATTTGCGGTTGGTTAAAACTTTTTGTACTACTTGTTCTGAACTAGCTTTATTCATATCCTGCACCTTTAAAATTCCTAAGATAACTAACATAATTACAATAGCCAAAATTAACATTTTCATTCCTCTTTTCATTTCTATCCCTCGCTACTTGAATTGTTCTTAGTATCGCAGGATAATGAATGAAAATGTAAGGAATTTGCAGATCTGCAAATCGAGGTATGACATGTTTAAATATGGTTCAGTTTATAAAGATTTACGCAAAGGACAAGAAATCACGCAAACTGAGGCGTGCCAGGGAATTTGTTCAAATTCTAAACTTTCTCGCTGGGAAAACAACCAGGTAGAAGTAGAATTCAGTACGGCAATTGCGTTACTTAAGCGCATTAACATTACGCTAGATGAATTCACCGAACGTGCAAATATCGAAGCGAAATTTGAACTGCCTGATGAAATAATTGCGGCAATCAAGGATGAAGACGTTCCCGTATTACGTAAATACGTGCAGGCTCATTTAGCTAAATATCACGCTAGCAAAAACATCCTTGAATTAAAGAATATTATGCTAGTCTGTAACCAACTGCTTTTAATTGAGGGGAAGAATTACTTGACCACTGCTGATATTCACAGAATTGGTTCTTACTTACTGCACACAACAGTTTGGTCAAAATATAATATTATCTTGTTTGCCAATTCACCTTTCTTGTTGAATTCCGAAATTGGTTTCAAGATCGCTATGCGAATCGTTCATAACTTTGACCAAATGAATGATTTGAGGGATATTATGGGCGGTCTCTCGGACACTGTTATTGCTTTTATCTTTAAAAAGAAACTAGACTATGCACAACAGCTATTAGATGAATTGCGTAAGGTTGAACTTCCGCCTCATTTCATGTTCTTTGATCTCTCCTTAACCTTTTTACAACGGGTCATCGACTATTGTCATACTGGAGATGAACAGCCAGTTCTAGCAATATTCAATAATTTGATACAATTAAATTGCTCACAACATGCACAACAATTATTAGAAGTCTTCAAGGATGTTAAACAAATTTGGGAGGACGATGAATGAATTCTACAGAGAAAATACGCTTAGCTAAAAAGATTTCCGCAATCATTGCAATTATTGCCTGGGTCATAACTATTATTTTCATGGCAGTCAAAATTTACGGCTGGATGCAAGATCCACACCTACCTGCTATCCATGATCAATTTGTTGCTATTATTGGCTTTATTCCATTAGTTAGTGGTTTTCATCCTGGCATTTGGAGCTTTGATATTGCGGTCCTTGCCACTATTGTTTGGCTAATTTTGCGTTCTTTTTATGGGAAAGAAAATCGTTCCCACTAACGTGAGAACGATTTTTCGTGTTCGCTTGTGAACGTATATTTGGATTTAGTATAATTTTATCTGTAGAAAAGCTGAAGCGGTGGCTATCCTTGAAGGAGATGGTGCTTATGAGTGATTTTTGACTCATGCCAACATCCTAATAGAAAGGAGACGCCTCGTGTCTGTATCAGACGCGTTGCAACTAATGTTAGATTTTGGCTCATTATATACTTCTAAAAAATACTTTATGATTGAGGGATAGGATGAAGAAAATTAAAGAAAATCTATTAGGCAGTATCATCGGTGGTGTAATTCTATTAATCGGTCTTAAGTTTATCAATTTAATTCCCTGGTCATGGCTACAAACTGGCATTAAGATTGGATTATTCTACATTGTAATTGATATTGTTTGTCTGTTATGGAAGCTTTATAAGTTCAAGAAAATATCTAAATCTGAATTAATCAATGACAAAATTGAATAACTAAAAAGGCTCCAATTGGAGCCTTTTACTATGGAGTCAAACATTATTTCAATAATTTTACCAGATTCTTACTCGTTGCTCTGGATCTAGCCACATACCATCGTTTTCACTGACATTGAATGCTTCATAAAATTCATCCAAACATTGAGCCGCAACGTTAACTCTCATCTCTCCAGGAGCATGTGGATCAAGTTCTGCCAAGGTCTGTCTAACCTCAGGTCCCATCTTTCTACGCCAGATACGTGCCCAATTTTCAAACAATTCGGTCAAATTACCTTTTTCTTCGGCACATGCCTTAACGGCAGCAGTCAATCCACCGAGATCTGCGACATTTTCTCCCACGGTTTGATGACCATTGACTTTGGTTCTTCCAATCTGGATTCCATCAAATAGCTTTACTTCAGCTTGTGCTAATTCAGCAAATTTTTCGAAATCTTCTTTTGACCACCAATCACGTAAATTACCTTTTTCATCAAATTTAGAACCATTCGGATCAAAAGCATGACTAATTTCATGAGCAATTACAGCTCCGATACCACCATAGTTTTCACTACTGGTATTCTCAGAACTGTAAAATGGTGCTTGAAAAATAGCAGCAGGGAAAGTAATGTCATTATTAGTGGGTGCATAACCAGCGTTAATGATCATCGCAGGCATATCTTCACCCCAAAGTTGACGATCAAATTTTTGGTTCAATTTTACAATGTTAAATTCTTGCTTAGTTTGTCTAATCTTACGAATGCTATCGTACAAATTATTACCGAGAGCAATTTGATCGTAGACCTCTGGCAGCTTAGTAGGATATCCGATTTTAACTTTAATAATACTAAAACAAGTAATGAAGAAACTACCGTAACTGTAGATGCAAATTACAGTACTCCAATTATTACTTTTGATAATTCTGGTAAAGTAATTGAAGTTAGAACAGCGACTCCAGGAGAGAAGTTTACTGTTGATTATCTAGAAAAAGGCAGTCGTGCTGATAAAGTAGCTAGTTATATTGGACAATTTGGTGGAGATCAGGCAATTTATCGGATTAAGAGAACCAATAATTGGTTATATTCAATGGGAGTTACGCCGGCATCTAAGATAACCGCTCATAACTATGATTTAGAAAACTACTCACTTGTTAAATTCCCTAAAGCTGCCGACCTGTACAATGGTAATGGTGTATCATTGAATGCAAAAATGAAGAAGAACTATGAGTGGTGGAAAGTAGATAAGCTAGTTTACATTTGGATTCCAAGTGAAAATAAAATAGAAGAATTTTACCACCACTCACCGTTTACTAAAGGCTACGAAATAGACTATATACAATATGCATCATATGAAATAGGCGCCAATACAACTATTTACGATAAGGGAGCATACGTCAAAACAAGTGATGTTCAATTGGTTGAAAATAGTATTAAGTTAACCCCATCTAACACTCCAGAAGAAGCACAAGCCGCTGCAATGAAGAAGTAAATTTTACTAGCAATCAAAAATCCCGTTACGTTTGATGTAACGGGATTTTTATATACTCTAATTTTCACTCTATCAAATAAAGCCCAGAGCGTTATAACACATATGCACCAGCATCGAGTAACGTAAGTCCTTCGTCTGCATGTAGACCCAAGCTAGCACCATACCTAAGCCCCAATATACAAAGATAAACTTGCTAAGCATCGGATCATGCATATAAGCGAACAAGAAGCCACTAACAATGATGCCGAGCCACTTATTCGTAATCTTTTTCTTCGTGAAGAAAATATTGAAAAACATCCCTCTAAAGACGACTTCCTCACAAAACGGCGCAATAAAGACCACCATAATTTCAAACAAGCCCTTACTATGCAGCTCAATCTTATTCAATGCTTGTTGATTATTCGAAACGCCTCGGCCAACCAAGCTTAACATCACCATTGAGACAATAAGAATCAGAACAAAACCAATTATTGCAATGCCGATTCTTCGCATATCCCAGTGTGGCGCCTGATTAAAACCCCAATCATTGTGCTCCTTCAATTGCCGCTTATACAGATTGAAAATTACGAAGAGTACGATCACCGTTACCAGCGCGGTCACTAACGCACGCATATGATCTAATCTAATTCTTTGTGGGTAAAAATAAAATACTTGCAATTCGATATATAAAGCGAGCGACAAAATAGCTCCCGCAATATTTCCCAGGTAATGCCAAAATTTCGCCATTTTCTTATCAACACCTTGATTCTTTCATCTTTTAACTATTGTTTCCATTATAATAGAAATAACTCAAAATGACTAAGGAGGGGGCATCATGTTGAATGAAATCATCGCCTTTTTTGGGAGACGAGGCGAATTTTTCTACATCTCAGTTTTCATGCTAGTCATGTTCTTTGTCTTTTTAATCTCATGGCTAGTTGAACCACGTCGTTTAATTAATGGCGTGTTCTTTACCATTTTTCTTGCTTCAGTAGTAATTTGGATCACCGTTATGGTGCATAAAAGCACGAGTCACGGTTTGCAACGAGCCTATGATTTATTAGTCTTAGCGGCATTTTTCTTAATTACTGCTCTATTAATCTTCGCTTGGTTTTTTCTATTTTGGAACGCCTACTTTGTTTGGAAATATGAGAGTCATACGTTGCCTAACCTTTTAACATTAATTTTCGGATTCGTTGCTTTAATTCTGAGTTTGATATTTTTATTCGGCCCAGGACAATACTTACCGCGCTGGCTCAGCGTCTTACTTGCCTCAATTCCAGCTATCGCTATTTACCTAGGCTTAGTTTTATACAATTTCTTGGTCAATCTGCTCTTATATCAAATCTACCCACGCCGTTACAAGCAAGATTATTTAATAGTACTAGGTGCTGGATTAATTAACGGTGATCGCGTTTCTAAGCTCCTTGCAGCTCGCATCAACCGGGCTATCCAATACTCTAACCGCCAATATCAAAAAGGCAGGAAGCGCCCTATTATCATCATGTCAGGTGGTCAAGGACCTGATGAAAAGATACCCGAAGCCGTAGCAATGGCAAAATTTGCCCGAAAACGGGGTATTAAGACTAACCACTTGCTAATTGAAGATAAATCCAAAAACACCTACCAAAATATGCTTTTTTCTAAGAGATTAGCTACTAAAGACTTTGGCGGTAGTAATTTTAAAGTCAAATTTTTTAGTAACAACTACCATATTTTTAGAGCGGCGCTTTTAGCTAAAGAAGTGGGCCTAAAAGCCAATGGTGTCGGTGCTTTTACTCGTTTTTACTATCTGCCTAACGCTATCATTCGCGAATTTGCCGGAGTGTTTGTCATGCATAAACGCCGTCATTTCGTTATCATGGGAGTAATAGTTTTATTCTTTATCTTACAAGCTATCTTAGTTGCGACAGGTAATATTAAGTTTAGTGTGATCTAAAACTATTTAGAAGAGAGGGACTGAATGCTACAACTAAAACACATTTTTAAATCATACAAGGTTGGAGACAATATCACCCATGCCCTAGATGATGTAACGATCTCGTTTAGAGATCAGGAATTTGTCGCCATCTTAGGACCAAGTGGTTCTGGTAAGACGACAATGTTGAACGTGATTGGCGGACTTGACCGTTATGACAAAGGTGATTTGATCATTAACGGCAAATCAACCAAGAATTTTAAGGAAACCGATTGGGATGCCTACCGCAACAACAGCGTCGGCTTTATTTTTCAAAATTATAATTTAATTCCCCACCTATCAATCATTGCTAACGTTGAATTGGGGATGAATTTATCCGGTGTTGGTAAAAAGGAACGGCATGAAAAAGCCATTGCCGCATTGACTGAAGTTGGATTAAAAGAGCATATCAACAAGCGCCCTAACCAACTATCTGGTGGTCAGATGCAGCGTGTTGCCATTGCCCGTGCGATTGCCAATGATCCCGATATCTTGCTTTGTGACGAACCAACTGGTGCGCTTGATACGGAAACTTCTGTACAAATCATGGAATTGATCAAGAAGCTTTCTAAGGATCGTTTAATCATCATGGTTACGCACAACCCAGAATTAGCTGAAAAATACGCTACTCGAATCGTCAATTTCCAAGATGGCAAGATTCAACATGATTCCGAGCTCTTTAAGCCAGAGGATGAAAAAGATACTTTCAACCTAAAGCGGACCAAGATGTCTTACTGGAACGCAATTAAGCTTAGTTTTACCAACATTATGACCAAGAAAGGTCGAACTATTTTAACTGCTTTTGCCTCCAGTATCGGCATTATTTCTATTGCTGTCGTGCTTTCGATCTCTAACGGTTTTCAAAAGCAAATTAATACAACCATGAGTAAGGCTTTAGCCAAGTACCCGATTGCAATCTCGCAGACGGCTACTGATATGACTTCGATGAATAACCGCGAAGATTCAGATAAAAATATTAAAAATCGGGGCTATGTCACGGCGAAAAAGGATCCTAGTGAGGAAGCGCAGCATACTAACAAGATCACTGAAAAGTACGTTGACTACATTAAAAAGATCAATCCTAACTATGCCAACAATGTTTCCTATCAAAGAGCAGTTAATTTAAACCTGCTTTCTAAAGTCAATGGCAAGGTAGAGCGCGTTCAATTCTCAAATGCAGATCCTGATCAAAGTGCGTCGATGTCAGCAATGCGCTCACAGGCAATGAGTTCGATGGGAATTGGTTCCTCTGTTTTTCCTACCGCTTTAAATAAAAAGAAGGGCTCATTCTTGAAGCAAAATTATCAGTTGCTCTCTGGTCATTGGCCAAGCAAAACTACTGACCTCGTTTTAGTAACCGACAATAAAAATACCGTTAACATTAATTCTTTGAAGAACCTTGGCTTTGATGTCGACAACAAAGAACGTGTTAAATTTAGTAAGCTAATCGGTAAAGAATTCAGTATCGTTGATAATAATGACTACTACCAAGAATTACCTACGGGGATGTTTGTTCCTAAGAAAGCTAATTCAGCAATGTACAACGGCGGTACCAAGCTGAAGCTAACTGGGGTAATTAGACCTAAGAATGAAGATTCGATGGCTCTTTTATCAACGGGAATCGCATATAGCGACAAGCTTTCTCAAGATGTCATCAACGACAACAAGAATTCTGCCATCGTGAAGGCTCAAAAGAAGTCTAACCGCAGTGTTTTAACTGGACAAAGCATGAAGGCTAATGAAAAGAAGATGATCATGCAAACCTTAGGTGGTTCAAGCATCCCTACTGGCATCATGATCTACCCTAACAACTTTGATGACAAGGACAAGGTTCTTGATTACCTTGATAAGTGGAACAAGGGCAAAAAAAAGGCCGACAAGATCATCTACACCGATATGTCTAGTGCCGTAACGACTATGACCGGTGGTTTGCTTGGCGGTATTACGACTATCCTAGTTGCCTTTGCCGCAATTTCATTGATCACTTCAATGATCATGATTGGTATCTTAACCTACACTTCAGTTCTCGAAAGAACCAAGGAAATTGGTGTCTTGAAGGCTTTAGGTGCTCGCAAGAAAGATATCACTCGCGTCTTTGACGCCGAAACCTTCATCTTAGGTGTCTTCTCTGGTGTGCTCGGTGTCTTCATCGCTTACCTATTAACATTCCCAATCAACAGCGTGATTTATAAGATTACCGATTTAGCTAATGTTGCTCAGCTTGATCCAAAAGCTGCGTTGATTTTAATTATTATTTCAACCGTATTAACTTTAATTGGTGGTCACATCCCTGCTAGAATGGCAGCTAAAAAGGACGCGGCTATCGCGCTTAGAAGCGAATAAGAAAAACAGCGTTAGAATTACTAACGCTGTTTTTTACGCTCTTTTCAACACTAAATTAAGTGGTGTAACAATCACCGGCACTACTAATGCAGTGAAGATTGCTTCAATCACACCATTTGCACCTAGCGCTGTAATCAAAATCAGAATCAGCGGCGTGCTAGAATTATAGTTGCCTAAATAATGAAGCAGACTAGCTGGATCACGCATAAAGAAAATACTTGTCAGTAAAATTACCATGATCGTGTTGGTCAATGAAGTTACTGCTCCACTCAAAATGTAGCCTAACTTGGCATAATTGGTTTTGCCCATTGCTTTGGAAATTAAGCCTGGGAAAAAGCCTGCTAAAACACTAGGCACAACAGAAATTACTGGATTTTGGAACAGCATCAAGCTGACCATATCTCCAGGTTGCGTATATGCAACGATTAATCTGGTAATTCCCCAAAATAATCCAAATCCTAAACCTGCCTTAGGGCCCATCAAAGTACCATAAATCGCAATTGTCATCGGAATCGTGGTAATTGCAGGCAAGGCCGGAATGATTCGCACATAACCAATATTCGGTACGAAAGTTTGCATGATCAAAATAGCTGCAAAAACTGCAGTAATGGTCATGCGTCTCGTTTCTTCTCGTCTCATTTTTATCCCCAATTCATTAAAAAGATACTACTAATTAAACCATAGTCAGAATTTTTTCTCAGCAAAAAAGGCCTGTTTCACATGAAACAAGTCTTTTATTTTTTACTTAAATTACCGCTAAAGGAGTTTTCTCCGTTGGAATTGGAAAATCACTATTAATTAACCTTAACTCGTCATCAGTTAACTTTATTTCTTGAGCAGCAATATTTTCCTTCATGTGTTTAATACTGCTGCTTTTTGGAATGGCCAACACATTGCCATTGCGCAAAGTCCAAGCAAGCATAATTTGATGCGGTGTTACACCATGATCGCGAGCCACGATCTTCAAATTCTGCGTAATTCTAATCGTGTCTCCTGCTCCAGAATTAAACGGAGAATAACCAATAAAGCTGACGCCATGCTCTGTTTGCCAGTCTTGCAAATCAAACTCTGTGCCTCGTTCCTTAATATTATAGAGATCTTCGTTAGCAAAACATTCTGTTCCACCAGGCACACTAAATAATTCTTTCATATCAGACGTATCAAAGTTAGAAACGCCCCAGTGACGAATTAATCCTTCTTTTTGCAAAGCTTGCAAACCGCGAATCGTGTCTGATAAACGATGATTACCGCGCCAATGCAATAAATATAAATCTAAATAATCAGTACCTAATCTCTCTAAGCTAGCTTCCAGACTCTTTCTCTCTAGCTCAGGAGTCGCATGATAGGGATAGAATTTTGAAATTAAAAACAATTTATCACGATCGTAATCTTTAATTGCCTCGCCTATCAGCTCTTCACTTTTGCCATCACCATACATTTCTGCTGTATCGATAATGTTCAAGCCATTATCTAAACCATAGCGAATGGCCGCAATTTCATCTTTTTTATTTTTGGGATCTTCACCAATCCCCCAAGTACCTATACCTAAGCCTGTTAACTTTTCAAAATCCATCCGTATTCACTTCCTTTACTCAAATTTTAACATAGTTCTGTGATTTTCATTTTACCAATTGACAAAATGGTCTATTCCATTTTATAATGGACTAGACCAGTAAAGGAGGGTTTTAAAATGAAAATTATTGTTACTGAAAACAAAATTCAAGGTGGAGCAAAAGCATTCGAGATTTTTGAAAATGAAATCAAAAATGGTGCTAAAGTTTTAGGTTTAGCTACCGGTTCTACCCCTGAAACTCTTTATCAAAACTTTACTAACAGTGATCTTAACTGTTCAAACTTAATTAGCATTAACCTTGATGAATATGTTGGCTTAACACCTGATAATCCTCAAAGTTACCACTACTTCATGCGCAAGCACTTATTCGACAAAAAGCCTTTCAAGAAATCTTACGTTCCAGACGGCATGACTAAAGATGTTGCTGCTACTTGCAAAGAATACGATCAAATTATCAAAGATAATCCAATTGACGTGCAACTATTAGGTATCGGCCGTAACGGTCACATTGCCTTTAATGAACCTGGCACTCCATTTGACATTGGTACTCATGAAGTTAAGTTGACTGAAAATACAATCAAAGCTAACTCACGTTTCTTCGACAACGAAGATGAAGTACCTAAGAGTGCAATTTGTATGGGTAATGCCAACATTATGCAAGCCAAAAAAGTAGTATTAATGGCCTTCGGTGAAAAGAAAGCACAAGCAATCAAAGAAATGATTGAAGGACCAGTTACTGAACAAGTGCCTGCATCAATTTTACAAAAACATCCTGATGTAACTATCATCGTTGATAAGGCTGCAGCTCAAGAACTAGACGACAAATACAAGAACTAAATAACAATTTATCCCTAAAAATGAAAAGCTAGGCTTTCTACAATCGTAGAAGACCTAGCTATTTTTGTGAATTATACTTCACTAAATCGCATTTTTGCTCTAAATATTGAAGTATAATTCATTTTTTATAATTTCTCTGCTCTAATTGAATTATGTTTCATTCCTATCCGATTTTTCATTTCTACCCTTGACTTTTTCGTGTGAAACAGAATTAAAAAAGAGCTTGTGTGCCACAATATCTTGTATTAAACTTATTAATTGTCCAATATCTGGTATTTAAGAAAGAATGTGATTCAAGTTATTGTTTTAAGCGGGCCAATTGGAGCCGGGAAATCCAGTTTAACCAGTATTTTAGCAGAGCACTTAGGTACACAAGCATTTTACGAAGGCGTTGATAATAACCCTGTTTTGCCGCTTTATTATAAGGATATGAAGCGTTACACTTTTTTACTTAACACTTATTTGCTTAACCACCGTTTAGCTCAAATCAATCAAGCTATTCAAGATAAGAACAGCGTATCCGATCGTTCTATCTATGAAGATGCGCTTTTCTTCAAGATGAACGCTGACAGCAAGGTCGCAGATCCTACAGAATTTAAGATCTATGATGACTTGCTTGAAAACATGATGGAAGATACGCCAGGCAACCCAAGCAAGAAGCCTGATTTGCTTATCTACATCCATGTTTCACTTGATACCATGCTTAAGCGCATTAAAAAGCGTGGTCGTTCATTTGAACAAATCAGCACAGATCCAGGCTTGAAGGATTACTACGCTAGATTGCTCAGATACTATGAGCCTTGGTATGAACAATATGATGCTTCTCCTAAGATGGCTATTAATGGTGACAAACTTGATTTTGTTTCTAGCATGGATGCCCAAAGAGAAGTATTGAAGGAAATTGATGAGAAGTTGCACGAAATCGGTAACTTATAAGACTGAATAAAAAGAAGGAACGTGATGACAGTTATTGTTTTAAGCGGGCCAATTGGAGCCGGGAAATCCAGTTTAACAGGTATTTTATCCAAATATTTAGGTACTAAGCCATTTTATGAAAGTGTTGACGACAATCCAGTTCTGCCACTCTTTTATGCTGATCCTAAGAAATATGCTTTCTTATTGCAGGTATACTTCTTAAACACGCGTTTTCACAGCATTAAAGATGCTCTTACTGAAGATAATAATGTACTCGATCGTTCTATCTACGAAGATGCGCTCTTCTTCCAAATGAACGCTGACATTGGTCGTGCAACCTCAGAAGAAGTGGATACTTACTATGAACTTCTGCACAATATGATGAACGAGCTTGAAAGAATGCCTAAGAAGAATCCAGATTTGCTTGTTCATATTAATGTTTCATATGACACCATGATTAAACGGATTAAAAAGCGGGGTCGTCCATATGAACAATTGAGTTATGACTCAACTCTAGAAGACTACTATAAGCGTCTGCTTCGCTATTACAAGCCTTGGTATGAGAATTACGATTACTCACCAAAGATGGAAATCGATGGTGATAAACTAGATTTCATGGCTAATCCAGCCGACAGGCAAGTAGTCTTGAATCAAATCACAGACAAATTAAAAGAAATGGGAAAGCTTCCTGAAGATTGGAAAAAGCCAACAGATATCCAAATCGAAGCATAATTTCCCAGGAAATAATAAACCGCATAGAAATTCTATGCGGTTTTTCTTTATTCAAATTCTGCCAACGCTTCAGCAATTCCATCATGATTATTATCGAGCGTCACATGATCTAAGCCAATCTTCTCTTTTAATTCTGCGGGTGCATTACCCATTAAAATTGGATGACCTACTTCTTCCAGCATTTCTTCATCATTATAGTTATCACCTAAAGCAATGCAATCTTTTAGTGGTACCTTGTATTCTTTCGCTAAAATTGCTACTGCACTTGCCTTGCTTACACCTTTTAGTACGACTTCTAGTAGTGTTCTTGAGGATCTGACAAAGCTCAAATCTGGGAATTTTTTAATCAATTCTTTTTGCATACGATCAAGTTCTTCTGGTTTGCCCATGATCAAAGCTTTGTGTACGCCCTGCAATTGCTCAATTTGATCAACAGTAACCGGAGTGGCCTTAACATCGACAATTTTCTCTTCATGTTCAACCAGCAGACTCTTTTCTTTAGCGCAATACCACACATAGCCGCTATAGATATTCCAAGCCGAGCCATTATTTTGCTTTTCAACATAATGGCAAATTTCTGCTGCTTCTTTTGCATTAAAAAAGCGCGTAATTAATGCTCTGCCTGTTTCATCTAGTGCTAATGCGCCATTATAGGCAATCATCGGAAAGACTGTCAGGATCTGTCCTACCGCTGTCATAATTCCCTTAGGCAGGCGAGCTGAAGCTGGTATAAAGATATTGCCAGCAATAATCTGATGCCTAATTGCATCACGCGTTTTAGGCGTTACCTTCAATTCATCGTTAATTAATGTGCCATCGATATCTGAAAAAATAAGTTTTGCGGACATTTTTTCACCCTTAATCTCTTTAATCTATGTAATTAAGAATAATGCTAAAAAACTGATAATGAAAGTAATTTGGTGCTTAAAGTCTATCTCTGTACAGCAAATTATAATGAATCAGTATGATCTCTTGACAATAATTCGTGTTTACAAATTTAATTATGAATGCTAAAGTATAATAGTTGCTTTCAGAAAGAAAAAACACGAACAATTCTTTGGAGAGAGTTTTATGAATTTTATTAGGAAATATTTTCAACTAGATAAATACAATACCAGCATTAAAGTCGAATTTATTGCTGGTTTGACTACTTTCATTAGTATGTCATACATTTTGTTTGTTAACCCTAGCGTTTTAGGTGCCAGTGGCATGAACACAGGTGCTGTCTTTACTGCTACTGCTTTAGCCAGTGCGCTTGGTACTGCAATCATGGGTATTGTTGCTAACTACCCAATTGGTGAAGCTCCTGCTCTTGGTATTAACGCATTCTTCGCTTACACCGTTTGTGTGGGGATGCATGTTTCATGGCAAACTGCTTTAGCCAGCGTTTTCGTTGCATCAATCATCTTTATTTTGATCACTCTGTTCAAATTACGTGAGAAGATCATTGATTCAATTCCAGCTGACTTAAAGTTTGCTATCTCATCAGGTATCGGTTTGTTCATTGCCTTCTTAGGTTTACAAAACGGTAAGTTAATCGTCGCAAATAAATCAACTTTGGTTGGCTTAGGCTCACTTCACGATCCACTTGTTTGGATCACCATCTTTGGTTTGCTTGTAACTGTTATCTTGATGATTTTGGGCGTTCCAGGTGCGATCTTCATCGGTATGGTTTTGGCCGCTATTTTCGGTATTTGTACTGGTCAAATTGCATTGCCACACAAGGTGATCTCAACTGCTCCAAGTTTGGCTCCAACTTTTGGTCAAGCTATCTTCCACGTTAAGGATATTAATTCCGTTCAAATGTGGGTTGTTGTCTTAACCTTTTTACTTGTTACTTTCTTCGATACTGCTGGTACTTTGATCGGTTTGGCTCAACAAGCCGGCTTTATGAAGAACAACAAGATGCCACGTGTTGGTAAAGCTTTAGCTGCTGACTCAAGTGCGATGGCTGTTGGTTCAATTCTTGGTACTTCACCAGTTGGTGCGTTCGTTGAATCAAGTGCCGGTATTGCCGTTGGTGGTAGAACTGGTTTGACTGCCGTCTTTGTAGCAATCTTCTTCTTGATCTCAATGATCTTCAGTCCACTTTTGGGCGTGTTCACTAGTCAAGTTACTGCACCAGCTTTGATTATCGTTGGTGTCTTGATGGCACAAAATACTGCTCATATTCACTGGAACAAGTTAGAAATTGCGGTTCCTGCATTCCTTATTATTTTAGGTATGCCACTTACCTACTCAATTTCTGATGGTTTGTCATGGGGGATGATTTCTTACCCAATCTGCATGCTTGCAGCTAAACGTGGTAAAGAAATCAGCCCGATGATGTGGGTACTGTTCTTCGTATTCATTATCTTCTTGTGGGTACTGAACTTTTAGATGAAAAACAATAGATAAAGAAAGGACTAAGTTCGAAATTTGAATTTAGTCCTTTTTGCTTACGTTTTTTACTTTTCCAATAAAAAATCAATAATATTTTGATGAATAATCCCATTACGACTCATATCAAATTTATCCATCGAAAGTACATATTTAGGATAATTATCTGCAATACCGTCATACGCACCAAATTCTCGATCTATCGTCGTCTGACTACCCAACATATAAGTCACCTGATAGTAGCGTTTATCACTACCTTTTTGAGCTACAAAATCAATCTCTTTTTTGTCATTTAGTCCAACCGAAACGTGATATCCACGACGTAAAAGCTCAATAAAGACAATATTTTCAAGAATTTGATCAATATTTTGCTGATTATTGCCAACAATAGTTTGTCGTAAGCCATGATCGGTAATGTAGTATTTATCATTAACTCTAAGATTCTCTTTGCCACGTAGATCGGTTCTAGGAACACGCGTAAATAAATATGCATCACAAGTGTATGAAATATAGTCAATAATCGTATCCGCAGAACTACCTCTGTGCTCGCTCTTAAGGAATTTAGCTATACCTGTAGCTGAAATAGGATGCCCTATTTCACTGCTTAAATAGCTGATTATTCTTCTAAGTAGATCTACATTTCTAATTGCATGACGATCAACAATATCCTTTAGAACTACAGAACTATAAATATCCTGCAGGTACGTATCACATGCTTGCTGATCAGAATAGATCAGTGACAAGAAAGGCATTCCACCTATTTCTAGATAAGTAGCAAAATCACGATCTAAGTTTTGCCGATCAGAATTAATTGCTTCCAAAAACTCACTGAATGAAAAAGGATAAACCTTAATTTCAACATATCGACCAGCAATTTCAGTTGCTAATTCTCCTGATAACAGTTGAGAATTCGATCTAGTAATATAAATATCGCAATTATAAGTTACACGTAAAGAATTAATTGTTTTTTCCCAGGATTTAGCTCTTTGAATTTCATCAAGGAAAAGATAAGCTTTGCCATCAATCTGGTTAATTCGTTTAACTAATTCTTGATTAAGTGTTTGATAATTGAGCAGGGATTCATATTGTAAGTCTTCAAAGTTAATGTAAATGAAATTAGCTCTATCTTTTCCACGATCCACTAATTCATCTGAATTTGCTGCAACAAAACTGATTTTCCACTACGGCGAATGCCTGTAATTACTTTAATAATATCTTTATCAATAAATGGACTAATTCGATTTAAATATGTAGTTCGTTTAATCATGCGTTCACCTCATTTATATCGATTATAATCGATAAGATTATAAAAAAAGAGCCTTTTATCGAGTATATTCGATAAAAGGCTCTTATATTTCCCAGGAAAATTATCGGGCAATCTCTAAACAATATGCCTTGTGATGACAATGCGGACATTCTAATTTCCTAAATTTAGGCGTATGCGCTGAAAAGATAAATGTTCTCAAAGATGGTACAAACTTTGTACCACAGTTTGGGCAAACATATTTTACCTGGTTATAGTAGTACTTAGTCAAAAGGGCAGTCGATCCAAATACTAAAACCAGCATAATTACAATACTGGTAATCATCGCTATTAGTGAATCAATTTGCTTAAACTGATAGGTGCTAAAGATTCCGATTGCTTCGATTAGTAAAATTCCTACGCTGAATAGCCACATCCGCCTTCTTAAATTAGTTAATCTAATTTCTTTTTTCATAATTTGGGCAATGTCGACGAGATTATTTGAATCAATTTTCTGTGTAGCAATTGTCTTGTTTAGCCGCCGCAACTGCTTTTGTTGCTGTTCTAAAGAATCAATTTTGCTTTCATTTTCCATAATCTGCTTCTGGAATAATAACTGCAGTGAATCAGAACCACTCTGGTCACTAAGCAATTTCTTAATCTGCTTAATAGAAAAATCTAGTTGTCTCAAATAATTAATCAGTTCTAATTTTTGAATTTGCTCTTCGCCATAGTAGCGATAGCTGTTTTCACCAATAAACTCTGGCTTAACCAAATTTTTCTGATCATAAAAGCGAATCGCACGTGGCGTCATTTTTAGTTTTTTTGCTACCTCGCCAATGAAATATTTTTGCGACATTGCTTTCACCTCCTGATTTAAATATACGGGTTTACGTAGGGTTAAGGTCAATAATTATCTTAAATGAATTCGCATTCATTGAAAAAACTGAACAAATAGCTTGAATTTTATTGAAATTATTAACTATTTAAGTATAATTAAAATTGATTATTCGGTATCTACTATTTTTTATTCGCAATATCTTTAGTTTATAGAATAAAATCAGATATTTTGCGAACTTTTCTGGAGGAATTACATGAATTCTATCAGCAAATTTTTTCATTTAGATGAGAATCACACCTCATTTAAAACAGAATTGCTAGCTGGGTTGACTACTTTTGTAAGTATGTCCTACATTCTTTTCGTTAACCCTAATGTTTTAGGTGCCAGCGGTATGGATAAAGGAGCGCTGTTCACCGTGACTGCCTTATCGGCCGCTTTCACTTGTATCGTAATGGGTTTAGTTGCTAACTACCCCATTGCATCCGCACCAACATTGGGACTGAACGCATTTTTTACCTACACAGTATGTTTAGGGATGCACGTTAAATGGCAAACTGCTTTAGCTGCCGTTTTTGTTGCTTCGATCCTCTTCATTTTGCTTACTATTTTTAAAGTCCGTGAAATGATTATTGATGCCATTCCTGCTGATATCAAATATGCAATTTCAGCTGGTATCGGTTTGTTCATTGCTTTCATTGGTCTTCAAGGTGGTAAGCTTATTCAAAACAGTGACTCAACTTTAGTTACTATTGGTGGTCTTAACAATCCAACCGTTTGGATCACTATCTTTGGTTTGATCGTTACCATTTTCCTAATGATTGCACGCGTACCTGGTGCAATCTTCATCGGAATGATTGCTGCGGCTGTCTTCGGCGTAGTTATTGGTCAAGTTCCAATGCCTAAGGGCGTGATTTCATCTGTCCCAAGCATCGCACCAACTTTTGGTCAAGCAGTTTTCCACATCAGCGATATTAATACCGTTCAAATGTGGGTTGTTGTCTTCACCTTCCTTTTAGTAACTTTCTTTGACACGACCGGTACTTTAATCGGTTTGGTTCAACAAGCCGGCTTAATGAAAGACAACAAGATGCCTCGTGCCGGTGAGGCTTTAGCCGCTGACTCTTCAGGGATGCTTGTTGGTTCAGTACTTGGTACCTCACCTGTCGGCGCCTTCGTTGAATCAAGTTCTGGTATCGCAGTTGGTGGTAGAACTGGTTTAACCGCAGTTTGGGTTGGTATTTTCTTCCTAATTTCTACTATCTTCAGCCCAATCTTGAGCGTCTTTACTACTCAAGTAACTGCACCTGCCTTAATCATCGTCGGAGTTTTAATGGCTGAAAACTTGGCTCACGTACACTGGACTAATCTCGAAATTGCCATTCCTTGTTTCCTCATTGCAATCGGAATGCCTCTTACTTACTCAATTTCAGACGGTTTAGGCTGGGGCCTTATCGTTTACCCAGTTTCAATGATCGCAGCTAAGCGTTTCAAGGAAATTACACCAATGATGTGGATTCTGTTCGTGGTGTTCATTATCTACTACGTGGTTTTAAACGTAAAATAATTTCATTAATAAAATACCTTCATCTAAGCAAGCAGTTAATAGCTGCTTGTTTTTTTGGATTTCACTGTAAAGATTTATACGCTTGATTAAAAATAATTTAAAAAACTATTGACAATTAATTAATGCTTCAGTATTATAACTTATAACATAAATAATATTTTAGCTTTGATAAGGAAAGTAACTTAAGATAAGATTTTCAGAGAGTCTTCGCTTGGTGAAAGAAGATAATTAAGTCTTACGCGAAAATCACCTTTGAGCCGAGAGTGCGATAATTAGCATTCTCAGGGTCCGCCCTATACAGCGGCGACGTATCGCTAATCACAAATAGATTGGCCGCACGTGCAGAAGGTTAAATGTTGAAAAACTTTTAACAAAAATAGGTGGTACCGCGTTTTAAACGCCCTATTAGATCAAATTGGTCTGGTAGGGCGTTTTTTTATTATCAAAGTTAAGTTATTAATTTTTAAGGAGAATTGGCAATGGATCAAACAAGATTAGTAACTTTAGATAATGGTTATCACCTATTTACACGAAAAGTCAATGAAGGACCTATTAAACTGCTTTGCTTACATGGTGGCCCTGGCGGAACACATGAAACTTTTGATAATTTTAAAGATGGCTTAAAAGGGCAAGGCGTTGAAGTTTATTCATATGATCAATTAGGATCTTACTATTCTGATCAACCTGATTTTACTAAAAAAGAAAATAAATCATTACTTTCTATCCCTCGATATGTCGATGAAGTCGAAGAAGTAAGACAAAAGTTAGGCTTAGATAATTTTTACTTGTTGGGACATTCATGGGGTGGACTTCTTGCTCAAGAATATGCTTACAAATATGGCAAACACCTAAAGGGCTTAGTTCTAATGTCAATGATTGATAACTTAGATGAATATACAGAAAATATTAATCATGAACGTGAAGAAACTTTTTTACCTGAACAAGTTGATTACATGAAAGAATGTGAAAAAGCTGAGAACTTTACTGACCCTATGTATCAGCAATTAGTTGCTCATCTTTATTCCCTCTTTTTAACAAGACATCCCACAGGTACAGCTCATCCTGTAAATACTCACAATAATGTGATTTACAACTATTTCCAAGGAAATAATGAATTTGTTATGGTGGGTGAGCTTACCAAATGGGATTTCAGAGAGAAACTAGCAAGTTTGAAGATGCCAACTTTATTAACCTTTGGAGAATTCGATACTATGCCACTTTCAGCTGCTCGCAGAATGCATCAAACACTAAGTAATTCACGCTTAACTTTAACTCCGGATGGCGGACATTGTCATAATACTGATAATCCAAAAGCATTTTTCACGTCTTTAACTAAGTTTTTACACGATGTTGAGAACAACACATTCAAGGGAGAATAAACTATGAAATTAAACAAATTACTATTATCCGCTTCCGTCGTCTTAGCTTCTTTAGCTACCGCTGCTTGTGGAAATAACAACGCTTCTGCTAATAAAAAAGATCAAACTTTACATTTAATGCAAACAGGAGAAATCTTATCTTTAGATACTTCTAATCAAGCTAATATTAGTCAATGGAATGTCCTAGAAAATTCTATGGAAGGACTTTATCGTGCCGATAAAGAAGGTAATCCTTCTCCAGCAATGGCTACAAAATTAGTTAAGCCAACAGATCACGGTAAAAGATATACCTTCACCTTAAGAAAAAATGCTAAATGGTCCAATGGAGATCCTGTAACTGCGGAAGATTTTGTTAATTCATGGCGTAGATCTGTCAGTCCTAGCTCTCAATCAGGTTATTCTTATATCTTCACTGGTGTAAAGAATGCCACCAAAGTCACTGCAGGTAAGTTGCCAGCAAAAGATCTAGGGGTCAAAGCTTTAAACAATCGCACTCTTCAAGTTGACCTAGAATATCCAATGCCATACTTTACTAGAATGATGGTTCTGCCAGCATTCTTCCCACAAAGCAAAGCTGCTTTAACTAAATTTGGCAAAAGCTATGGTTCTGCTTCTAATAAGATGTACTACAATGGACCATTCAAGGTTGATGGTTGGACAGGTAGCAATTTGTCATGGGACTTGGACCAAAATAAATATTATTACGATAAAAAAGATATCCATTTAAAGAAAATGAAAATGCAAGTTGTAAAAGATGCAAACACCGCACATCAACTTTTCCAACAAGGAAATCTTGATGACGCAACTATTACAGGAACCACGGCTCAAGGCTTGCAAAAAGATAAAAATTTAATGCATCTTAAACGTGCCGGAGTCTACTATTTACAACTAAATCAACGTCAAGGACGTGTATTTTCAAATTCTAAATTACGTGAGGCTCTATCTTTAGTATTAGACAAAAAACACTTAGCTGAAAAAGTACTTGCCGATGGTTCAGAACCTGCATATACATTTGTTGCACCAACTTTAGCTAAAGATCCAACCACTGGCAAAGATTTTGCAACTGAAATGAAGCCAAGTGAAAATTATAATGTCAAAAAAGCACAAAAATTATGGCAAGAAGGCTTAAAAGAAGAAGGAAAGAAATCTGTCACTTTAACTTACTATACAGATGATCAAACTATCAATAAGAATATTGCCCAATTTGTTCAATCACAAGTTGAATCCAAATTAAAAGGTGCAGATGTTGAAGTACACGCTGTTCCTGCTAAAAATAGCCAAGATAATGTAAGTAAAGGCAACTTTGACATGCACTTTAGTTTATGGCTTGCTGATTATGCTGACCCAATGAGTGATTTTGATATCCTTCAAACCAATAATGCTCAAAATTACGGTAAGTATAGTAGTAAGGCTTACGATAATTACATTAGTGCCGCTAAAAGCAAGAGCGCTGCAGATGTCAAACAATACTGGCAAAATATGAGAAATGCTCAAAGTCAGTTAACTAAAGATACTGCAGTAGCACCTTTGTACAACATGACCGAAAGTCACTTAGTAAGAAGCAACTTAAAGGGTGTATTATGGCACTCCGTTGGTGAAGTTGATTATACAAGAGCATATTTTAAGTAAATAATTTTTAAAACAAGCAGTTCCAGCTGCTTGCTTTTTCTACTCTAAGTCAAGTGTTATCAACGATTTTAAGCAATTTTATTTTGAAATACAGGCCTAATCGGGAAATGGCTCCC
>NZ_JAEHNT010000120.1:0-13058 GCF_016742815.1 Lactobacillus sp. A27 | reverse complement strand
GAGAGAAAAAAACGATCAAAACCTCAAATTTGAGAATTTTGATCGTTCTTTTTATGGCCTAGGATTTAGTTTTTTCCCAGACACATTTTTTACTTCTTTTGACTCATCTTACCATCCATCATTTCATAAATATGATCCGCATATTTTTCAAGACGAGGGTCGTGCGTCACAATTAAAATTGCTTTTTCACGTTCTTTAGCCAGCTTCTTAAATAACTTACCAACTTCTTCTACATTTTGCGTATCTAAAGATGCCGTTGGTTCATCTGCTAGCAAAATCGCTGGGTTAGCATAAAGCGCCCGCGCAATTGCCACACGCTGCTGCTGACCACCTGACAATTCATTAGGATATTTTTTAACTAATTTAGTAATACCCAAATCCTCAAGCAATTTATCCAAATTTTCTTTAGACAAATTATCTTCCTTTTTAACTTTATCGACCAAAACAAATTGATCATGAACAGTTAAATACGGAACCAAATTATAGGCTTGTAAAATAAAACCTATTTCATTTAAACGCAAACTATTTCTTTTTTTATCAGAGAACTTGCTAATATCTTCTCCGTTAACGATAACTTGGCCTGAAGTTGGCTTCTGCAGTGAACCGGCAATAGTTAAAAACGTACTCTTACCGGCACCGGAAGGTCCCATAATCAAAACCAATTCGCTCTTATCAGCTTCAAAATTAATATCTTTTAAAGCTTCAACTTGCGCATCGCCTTTACCATAAATCTTTTCTACATCTTTTAACTCAATTACTGCCATTTTATTCACCAATTGCCTTTGCAGGATCAACCTTTAAAATTGATCTAATCGGAATCAAACTACCAATAATACCCATTACAAGCATCCCTAGCGTACCAGCAATCATAATAGTTGTGGTAAAGCTCATAGGCACCGCAGCGGGTAAAACAGCGGCTGTGACCCACATCAATATTAAGGCGATAATCACTCCCACAACGACCAAAATAATTGATTGACTAACTGTTGCACCAACTAGTGTCTTGCTTGGAATTCCCTGTGCTCTCATTACAGCCAAATTATGCATTTTTTGCATCGTCAAAATGTATAGGAAAACTGCAATGATAATTAGAGAAATGACAAATAAGAATCCAATCATTAACCCAAAGGTCATATTTTGTGCAGTATAACCTGGCAATTTATTAATAAATGTGGCAATCGGATATGTTTTTGCATCTTTATAGTTGTATTTATAATTAGCATTTTTGGAAACAATCGCTGCAGCAGCTACATTTGGTGCAACCATCCGCAGTTTTCTCCATGTAGCAAAAGAGCCATAGATAATTGGGGCAATGTTGATCTTGGCATTATTAACGAAGCCCACAATCTTATACTTTCTAGCTGAACCATTCAAACTAATCTTATCGCCTAAACGATAGCCTTTATCCCTTAAGCTTGAATCTACGGTAATTTCTGTTTTGCCTTTTCCTCGTTTACCAGCTACTAAGTCCTGGTCTTTGTAAATAAATTGGTCTTTCTTAATCCCTAAAAATTGCGCAGAAACAGATGACCGATTTTTAGATTTAACTACTACCGCTACTTGACCAATATATGCTTCATTTTTACCAATATCATCGTCTTTTAAATCTTTTTTAGTCAAAATAGATTGACTCAAACTAATATTGGAATTTTTATTTAAAACAATTTTCTTAGCACTCCAACTATCGATTGCCTGTGTATTTTCACTCGCTAATCCCACGGCTAATGAAGACAACATAAAAATCAGATAACTGATTAAAAAGATCATTAAAATGATTAAGCCATAGCGCAACTTTTCATGTTTAATTTCTTTTAGTGCTAAAAACAATTATTTCATCCCCTTTGCAATCATGTATAAACTCTTCTTGTAGCGAGCAAGGTTCTTCTCTTGATTTTCTGGGTCTGACAAGCAAAGATTGATTACTTCATGACTTAAAACCATTGCACTCCATAATTGTGGACTCATATTTAATAATTGTCTTGAATAAATCTTGAAGTTATCCGGAATTAAATATTCATTTTGCGACATGTGCAACTTCATCATTGGTTCATATTTACTGTTTTGAGTCTTATCAATAAATTTAGTAACTCGATCATAAAAATGATCAGGATCAAATTTTTCATTAGGACTCATATTAGCGTGAATAGTATCGATCGCAATATGATACATATAAACATAAGCATCTGTTAAATCATCGAAATACTTATAGAATGCACCACGTGCAATGTCTGCCTTTTTGACAATATGAGAAACTTTAGCATCTGCTAAAGGATATGTACTAAACTCTTCTAACAAAGCCTTTTCGATTCGTTCGCGTTTAGCGGAAGGTAAATTTTTAAATGTTGCTTTAACCATTTTTATCCTCTCTTTCAACACACTGACGTTTTGTCACCAATCAACTATTATACTATTCTTTTGTGACGCATTGTCAATGAATATACATAAAAAAAGCTGCTTGCTTTTTTACTAAGCAAGTAGCCGATTGTAGAAGATCATTCGTGCAATATTTTTCTTAACGCTAAATTTTGCTAGGGCACAATTATCCATCGTATCAATTTTATCCATATCGCCATTAGTTAAATAGTGCGCCGCCATCATTCGAATCAAACGACCATGAGCTACTACTAGCACCTTTTTATCAGGATACTTTTGGTACATTTCATCTAAAAAGTCACCGCAACGCTTGTCAAAAGCTTCGTAGCTTTCACCATTCTTGGCATATCTTATATAGTTGCGATTAACCTTTCCCCAAGGATCAACAATATCAGGATATTCCTTAACGATATCATCCATCTTCTTGCCATCCCAGTCACCAAAGTCAAATTCAAGCAAACGATCATCAAGATTGATCTTTTTCTTATCTTTAGTAAAAATTTTAGCGGTCTCGACTGCTCGCTTCATTGGACTAGAATATACTACGTCAAACTCATCTTCATCGAAGTTAGCTGCTGCTTTTTTAGCATAAGCGCGGCCATAATCATTTAATTCCGCATCAACATGCGCGCCTTGAAGACGATTATCCTTATTAACATCTGTTTGACCATGACGAATAAAAACTATTTCCATCATTAATACCTCGCATGACTTAATCAATGAATTAATTTTACGCGTAATTACGCAATCTTTCCAATTTCTTAATTTCTTTTCTACTAATTTTCCTATAAAAAAGTTTACAATAATAGTAGACCAATTTAGAAAGAAGAATGTTTATGTCCCGCATTACGATTGAAAGAGACGGTTTAACTCTCGTAGGTGACCGTGAAGAACCATTTGGTGAAATCTATGACATGGCTATTTTAATGCATGGTTTCACTGCTAATAGAAATACAGATTTATTAAGACAAATTGCCGATGATTTACGCGATGAAAATGTAGCTAGCGTTCGTTTTGATTTTAATGGTCACGGCGAAAGCGATGGTAAATTTGAAGATATGACTGTCTGCAACGAAATCGCCGACGGTAAGGCGATCTTGGACTATGTCCGCACCGATCCACACGTTCGAGACATCTTCTTAGTGGGACATTCTCAAGGTGGCGTAGTGGCATCAATGCTTGCAGGTCTTTATCCTGATGTTGTAAAAAAAGTAGTCCTCTTAGCTCCTGCAGCTCAATTAAAAGACGACGCATTAAAGGGTAACACTCAAGGTGCAACTTATGATCCAAATCATATTCCTGAAGTTGTGCCATTAGTAGGCAATAAATTAGGGATGAAGCTTGGCGGCTTTTACTTAAGAACTGCACAAGTTTTACCAATTTATGAAGTATCTCAACGTTTCACTAGACCAGTTTCCGTAATTGCCGGTACTAATGACCAAGTCGTTGATCCAAAATATGCTAAAAAATACGATGAAGTTTATGAAAACAGCGAATTACATATGATCCCTGATGCTGATCATAGATTTAGCGGTGAATACAAAGACATGGCAGCTGATTTAACTGCGCAATTTTTAAAGCCTGCGTTTTAACGACGTTTAAAATCAAAGTTAGTTCTAAAGACATAATGATCTGATGAACTAACTTCGGGCACAAATTGGAATTCAAAATCATGAAAATCTCGCAACTCTGCGGGATTTTTTATTTGGTTTTCGGCAATGAAGCGCACCATTTCACCGCGTGCCATCTTGGCATGAACACCTACAGTTTTCCATTGATCATTTTTTAATTCTTGAAAATCAATGGTAATCATTTTTCGATTTTCGTTTAAATACGGCTTAACCAACCGCATATATTGCTTGGAAGCTAGATTAATGACTGTGTCATCATCTTTAAACAGACTTTCAGCAATAGCATCACCCCAGAAATGGTACAAGCTATAATCAATAAAACCTTTCATCTTGGTATTAAGTTCTAAACGATATGGGCAAACACCATCAAAAGGTCTAAGCATCCCGTAAAAGCCAGATAAAATACGCAAATTTTTTTGAATATAATCAAGCGCTGGCTGAGTAAACAAATCCGGCGCCATATATTGGTATTGAATGCCTGAAAAAGCCAAAATAGCAGGCGTTAATCGTTCATCCAAATTCATATTCTTTAGCTGCTCGATACTCTGCTCTGTCACCTTTTTACTAGCATGCCATAACTCGGTTAATTGGTCTTCAGAACGCGATTTTAAAAATTTCTCCAGTACTTTAGTCTTATCCAAAAATTCAGGTTTAGACTCAACTAGAAAAGAATCACGATCAATTTTCATAATTTTTGCGGGTGCAATAATAATTTTCATTTTTAGATTTCACTTCTTTAGGTTAAACTTAACTAGTAATTAATAAGGAGGAAAAATGATGAATCCTGATTTTGCAATTGTCTTAGATTTTAAAATAAACGGAAATGCGGATGCGGACTTTTTAGTCAAAACTGCTAGAAACATTGGTGCACGTGCCGTGATAACCAATGCTCAAAAAGACGATTTTAAAGAAGCTTGCAGCAAATACACTATTTTTCTAGCTGACGAAGCAGACGGTGTCGATTTAAACAGTGATGATGTAATTGACACTATTGTTACTAATCGTCAAAATGGCAAAAATACTATCATTAACATCCCTGTAACCGACGGTAAATTTGACGATACTACTCAAAAGTTGCTTGATACCATTAATTCTTGGATGCACTTATTTGGTCATGCTTTAAATGAAGGCAAAAGTAGCACTCTTGAAAGCAACAATGGTTTTATTTTAGAGAATCGGCACGCAGATTACCAAAAATATGTTTTTGTAAAACGACCACTCCCTGAAAAAATTGAGGTTACCGGTTTAACTCAAGAACCTAACCGCGTTGAATGGATCGATCACAGAACTGATCTTGATTTTACTTTTAAAGACAGTAAATTGATCATCAATCTTACTGAACCAGAAAGTGATTTAGCTTGGCAAGTTTTGCGTATCCAAGCACATCGTCCAGAAGACGACATCATTCACACTGAATTCTAACAAAAAACCTTCTCGCAATGAGAAGTTTTTTTAGTTAATCTTCGATCCATTATCATAGAATTTTCTAAAGCGATGAGCTTCTTTGTCTAAAGTGATCTCATCATTTACTTGAGATAATTTATAGCCCACAAAATACGGAGGAGCCTCAAAACGGGTAATATATTTAGCACAAACACCACCATCTTCGCGTGGATAGAAGAACAAATTGTATGAATCACATCTGCCATTGTACATGATATTAAGCAAGTATTTAGCACCGCTCTGAATCCAATCTGCCCATAGGTCAATACTATCCTTAGTTAAAAGATTAATATTTAATTCTGTATATCCTTGTACGGGGTGTTCGGCAATATTGACTTCTACCCCATTTTCATCAAAAAGCGTTTCACCTTCAAAATTATTAGGGTGAATATATTTATAGCCATCTTCATGCTCAAGGCCCACAATCTGCATGTGTGGGTGAATCAAAGAACCGCCTGAATGCGGACCATAGTTTTTATACCAAACAACGGTCTGATAATCTTTATTAGCCGCCATTTTTTCAAAACATGCAAGGCTAAACCGCATCAATTTACGATTATGCTCTTTAGTATAAATACTAATATCACCATGGTGATCGCTTGATTCAATTAATACGGTCTGATTAGTATCACGCAGAGTAGGATATTTATTTTTCAGCCAAATCATGTCATCTTCTTTTTGATAAATATCAGTTAAATTAGCTACATCACAAAATGGACAAACCCTCTTCTTTTTGTCCTTACGGTAAGACTGCGGCTTATCTTTTGCAATATTCATTTGAAAAACAAGTGGATCATTATTCATATTTTCCCTCAAAGTCTGTTAAAATTAATAACGTATGTTATTCTAAAAGTATTATATAGTAACTTTACTAGGATAAAAATAGTTGCTATACTGTTTCAAAGCAAACACTTATTCGAAAATCTAATGAGATGGGTATTTGATAAAATGCAATCTAGAACGGAACTTAGAAAACATAATAATCGAAATAATCTCTATTTAATAATTATCGGCGTAATTGTCATAATTGCAATTATTGGTGGTGTAATTTTTTACAATAAGAAGGTAGAAAGCGAACAACGTGAGCGTGCCTTTGCTTCTACTCACTTCAATCCTAATGTTACAATCTATGGCGTTATGGTCGGCAAATTAACAGTTAATAAAGCTACAGCGAAGATTAACGAAAAAGCTGATAATGTCATCTTTTTAAGAAATAAAAAAATAGTTTCTGAAAGGGATGCAAATATTCAAACTGTTGATAAGCAAACTGTTAAAGAATATTTTGACAAGCAACATACAGATTTGATTAATAATCAAAAATATACTTATAACTCTACAGCTCTAAGCGAAGCAAAAGAAAAACTGAAGAAGATGCAAAGCGCTTCTGTAACTTATAATATCGCTGGTAAAAAATACACCTTAAAAGCTGAAGACTTAATTGGTGAAGTTACTTATAAGGATGGTAAGTATAAGTTCACTGATGTCAAAAACTTAACTAACAAACTTCATGACATCAATAAAGAAGTCCAAACGTTGAAAAAGAGCTATAAATTTATGGTACCTGTAGGCAATAAGGCTAAAGGCAAAACGGTCACTGTAACTAACGAAAGCTATGGTTGGGGCGTTTATGTAAAGAAAGCCCAAGCTGCTATAGAAAAGGCATTTATCGATGGTACTACAGAACTTGATGGCAGCAAGTACATTTATGGCGATGGCTACAGTACTTATGCTCATGGTTATGGCAAGAGCAACAACGGTATCGGGAATAATTATGTTGTCGTTTCGATTAAAAACCAAGAATTATGGGTCGTTCGCAAAGGACGCGTTGTTGTTCATTTAAACGATGTAGTTACTGGTACTTTAGAGGGTGGAAAAGGCAACCAAACTCCAAAGGGTGTTTGGTACATCATGTATAAAGAGTCACCTAGCGTTTTACGCGGTTTCAATGACGACGGCTCTAAATACGCATCTAAAGTTCAATACTGGATGCCATTTACTTTAAGCGGCTGTGGTTTGCACGACGCTAGCTGGAGAAATGATTGGAGTAAGACTGCATACCTTCAAGGCGGCTCACATGGATGTGTTAACATTCGTCCTGCTGAAATTAGAAGCGTATGGAACAATGTTTCTACTAATGATGCCGTAATTGTTTACTAAGAAAATAAAAATAATGCTATTCAAATTTGAATGGCATTATTTTTTTGCGTAAAATTAGACATAAAGATATAGATTTTTGAGAGGTTTTTATGTTAATAATCGGAATCATTTGCTTAGTTATGGCGGCAATTTCATATTTAAGATGTTTAAGTATTAAGAACAATAACGCGAAAAAAGATAATACTAAAACTAATGAAGCTAAATGGCAACGTAGTTTGGCAATTATTTTCTTAATCTTTGGTATTTTACTAGTAGTTTATAGCATCTATTTACGTAGATTTTAAAAATGACGTGAGATTATTCCCACGTCATTTTTCATATTCTAATGTACGCCTTCCATTAAGACGTTAATCTTCTTAATTAAAACAAACATAATAATCCCGAATACTACACTGACTACACCAACAGCCATGAAGTATGGCACTTCTGTTTTAGTTGAATAAAACTTAACGATTTGGGCATTAATTGCTTGTCCTGTCGCATCGGCCATAAACCACATACTCATCATCTGTGAGCGGAATGCATTTGGAGCAAGTTTGGTTGTAATTGACAAGCCAATTGGTGAAATCAACATTTCGGCAATTTCAACGATAAACCATGAACCTACAAGCCAGAATGGACTTACTCTACCACTTGTACCAAAGAGCATACCTGGAAGAGCCATCCACATGTATGAAAGCCCAGCAAAGACAAGACCTGCCGCAAATTTCCCCGGTGCAGTTGGCTGCTTCTTCCAGTGTTCCCATAGCCATACAAATACTGGTGTCAAAATCATGATAAATAATGGGTTAAGAGATTGGAAGTTAGCCGCAGTAAAGTGCCAACCGCCGATATGTAAAACAGTTCTTTGTTCCGCAAATAATGCTAAAACAACTGAACCTGATTCTTCTATTCCCCAGAAAATAGCTGCGGCGAAGAATAATGGAATATATGCCTTAACTCTCGAACGTTCAATCTTAGTAACCTTTGAACTGCGAAGCATCATTACGAAGTAGTAAATTGGCAATGCAATAGCCAAGATAGTTAATAAGGTAATTACATTATCAACATTTAATTGTCCTACTCCAGCCATAACGGCTAAAACTGCAGCAATTGCAACGATAATAATGACAACCCACTTGATTACGTTAAGCAAATCGCCTTTATCAATAGGATCATTAGGTGTCAAATTTTCAGTTGATAGATATTTCTTTCCGCCAAGTACATATTGTACTAAACCAAAGAACATACCAACTGCAGCTAATGAAAATCCTGCATGGAAGTTCAACTGGCTACCAAAGATATGGAAGCCAAAGCCTTCAGCTGCCCATGGAACAAGCCATGGAGCGATGAAGGAACCTAAGTTAATTCCGAAAACGAAAATACTAAAGCCGGCGTCACGACGGCGATCTTCAACAGAATAAAGACCACCAACCATATCAGACACATTTGGCTTTAACAATCCAGTTCCCACAACAATTAAAGCGATCGAACTGTATAACGCCGCTACACCAGCTGGCAAAGCTAAAACGATGTGTCCCAACATAATAAGCACACCGCCGTAAAAGACTGTTTTTCTAGAGCCCCATACTCTGTCAGAAAGCCAGCCTCCGACTAACGTTGATAAGTAAACAAGCGAACCATAGATTGACATGATTGAAGCAGCAGTAGTTTGAGACATTCCCAAACCACCTTTGGTAACTGCGTAGTACATGTAGAACAATAAGATAGCCCGCATGCCGTAGTAACTGAAACGCTCCCACATCTCAGTAAAGAATAAAGTGGACAAGCCCTTTGGCTGTCCAAAGAATGCTGTATTTGAATCTCGTTTACCCAAAGAAAAACTCCCTTCTTAATCTAAGGTAAGCAATAAAAATAATTATACCACGAAAAATAAGGACCTATCCTATTTACAGATAGATCCTTATTTCTTTACAAAAAAAGCGGTCATACGACCGCCCACGCTTTGCATGACTAAAGTCACGTTTAGCATACTCTTTTTCTCATTTGTATTCTTCTGCATGAATTGCATTTAGTTCTTCATGAACACTTACAATTATATTACCTAATCAATTGCCTTAGCAACTGCATCATTAACAGCATCTTTTTCAGCTTCGATCAAGTTAACCTTACTTTCGATAACCTTAACATCCATCTTAATTTCACGACTAAGAAGTGGAACATTAATCTTTGGTTCAAAGAATTCCTTGAATTCCTTAAGTCTTGCTGGAGTGTGGAAGACACCTGTAGTAACAGTGATAAATGTAGCAAATTCCATGTCACCACCAACAGTCTTGTCAAGCCAATTCCAGTCTTCTCTGATCCAGTCCCAAGCTGCTTGTTGACCATGATGGTTAGCAAGTAAACCACGGTACCAACCACGTAAGTCTTGTGGCTTAACTACGTCAGCATTTTCAAAGTCGCCAACAATAGTCTTGATAGCTGCAGGATCTTTGGTGCTGGTTACAGCGCTGCGTAAGTCAACCTTGTATGATGGATCAGCTGTTCTTTGGTATTCCTTGATTAACTTATCAACTAATTCAGCATTGCCAAAGTTCTTTACTTCGTTAATCAAAACGTATGGACGAACATCTGCATTCAATGCTTCTAAGTTATCTTCATTTTCAGTAAAGATTTGGTGAGCTGCCTTAATTGAGTCTGCATTTTCAGCGTAAAGGCTGGCACTCAATTCGTATGGACGAATTTGAACATCTTCATCGCTTTCGCCTGGCTTTACTTCCCAGCCTAAACGTGCAACTTGATCCTTTGATAAGAGGTCATAAAGTTTCTTCAAGTTCTTTTCTTCATCTGATTCTGGTTCAACGAATTGACGAAGCTTAGCTGCAGTAGTGTAAAGTGCGTTAATTACCAAACTTGACTTAGAATCAGCAAATTTAACCAAAAGTGGAACAATTGAAGCGTAAGAAATTTGCTTACCTTCTGCCAAGAGACGTAAGTCTTGGAGCAATTGCAACTTGTCAATTGGGTCCAATTCATTAACATCTGCCAAGATATCATCAAGCAAAGTCTTATCATACTTAACGATGAAGTGTGAGTTGTTGCCAACATTAAGTCTAAGTGGGTGCCCTGCTTCTTCACGAAGTACCTTATAGTTGCCTAAGTCGATTTCCTTTTCAGACATAATCTTAGGTGCGTCAAAATTAGCATTCAATGGAATTTGCCATTGTCTACCCTTGTCTTCACCTTCACCGATAAAGAATTGCTTTTGAGTAAGCTTCAAGTGACCGTCTTCATCAACAAAGGCATTAACTACTGGGTAACCTGGTTGCTTAAGCCATGAGTGCATGATCTTACCAATATCAAGATCAGTTGCAGTTGAAAGTGCATCCCAAAGATCATCACCAGTAGCATTGCCAAACTTGTGATGGTCGAAGTAGTACTTAAGGCCCTTGCGAAGTGCGTCGTCACCAAGAAGTGAACGAACCATGACTAACATTCTTGAACCCTTAGCGTAAACGATGGCACCGTCAAAGACTGAGTCAATATCTGCTGGGTCATTAATTTCCATTTGAATTGGTTGAACACCATCAGTAGCATCTCTGTTCAATGCAGATGCAGCTTCACTAGTTTGGAACATTTCCCAGATGTGCCAGTCAGGTTCCAAACCATCAACTGATAAGTATTCCATCATGTTGGCAAAACTTTCGTTAAGCCATAAGTTGTCCCACCACTTCATGGTTACTAAGTCACCGAACCATTGGTGAGCTAATTCGTGGGTAATAACTGTAGCAACTAACTTCTTCATTTCTAAGCTAGTGTTGTCTGGATCAAGGAGTAAGTAAGCTTCACGGTAAGTTACAAGACCCCAGTTTTCCATGGCACCAGCTGAGAAGTCTGGTAATGCAAGTTGTAATGATTGTGGAAGTGGGTATTTAGTTTGGTAGAAGTCTTCGTAAAATTCAATTGCGCGCTTAGCAATATCTAGGCCAAAGTCCAATTCCTTAGGTTTGTGAGCCTTAGTTGCGTAAACACCAATCAAAACGCCATCCTTAGTGTGAGTAGTCTTTGATTGTAAGTCACCAAAGGCAAATGCGACAAGGTAGCTTGACATACGAACAGTTTCTTCAAAGTGGTGGTAGCCATCTTGGTCAACTTCAACTTCTGGCATGTTGGCAAGTGCAACTTCACCATCTTCTTCATCCCACTTAAGGGCAAGGGTGAAGGTAGCCTTAGCTTCTGGTTCATCAACACATGGAAATGCTTGACGAGCAAAAGTAGTTTCAAATTGCGTACCGATAATTTGCTTCTTCTTGCCTTCTAATTCGTAGTATGAAGGGTAAATACCCATCATAGTGTCGGTAAGTGGTGCGCTATAAGCAATTTCGATTACGGCTCTGCCAGTTACGCCAGTTTCAATCTTGATTGCTTCGTCTTTTTCAACTACTTCAAAATCAACGTCCTTGCCATCAACCTTAACGCTGTCGATGGTCATAAACTTTTGATTAATGAATACTGGGTTTTCAATTACATCACCAGTAATCGTTGAAGTACCATTAATAGTCTTATTCTTACGGTTTACGTTAATGCGTAAATCGTAATGTTCTGGGTGGAAAGTTTCATAAAAACGTTTAACTGCCATTTATTTTGCCTCCTATTAGCATAATTCACTCTAAATTTTACCAAAATATCAGTAAAAGCGCTCAAAAAAGGCAATTTCTTCCTGATTGTAAGAGTGACGTTTTCGTTTTGTAACATTGCTGTCATATAGACCTTGTAATATATAAGTATAGTCATTAAGAAATATATAAATTTTTTAAAAATAAGTTTTAATAAGGAATGAAATCAATGAGTAAACAAGTTAAATCTACTTTAGTTAAAATTTTTGCTGCATTAGCACTTGCCTTTGCATGTGTTGCAGTTGCACAAACTTTCGCTAACGATTCTACTAGCCAAAATGTTCAAGCTGCTAAGAAGAATAAAATGTCTAAAAAAGAAAAAGCAGCTAAGAGATGGATCGCAATGCGTGAATCAGGCGGTAGCTACACTGCTAGAAACGGTTCATGTTACGGTAAGTACCAATTAAGCATCGGCTACTTACACGGTGACTTATCACCAAAGAACCAAGAACGTACTGCTGATAGATACGTTTACGGTCGTTACGGTTCATGGGTTAACGCTAAGAGATTTTGGTTAGCACATAACTGGTACTAAAATTAATTTATTCCTTAATTTCCAAAAAAACAGTCTAGTCAAGTTGACTAAGCTGTTTTTTCTTTATTGATGAATCCGGCCTTTTTTTAGTTTTTTGCTTGTTCCTCCTTCTTTCTTAAACATATGTTTGACAATGACCGTTTTGTTTGGAATCAAATGCTGGCTATGATGAATGAGCGCTATCAGAATAATAAGGATTTGCCTTTCTTGGGTAAATTTAAGCTGAATTATCTGCTTAAGCCGCTTAAAAAAGAATATCCTTTTTTGAAAAACAGCGATTCTTCAAGCTTGCAGGTAGTTAAT
>NZ_JAEHNT010000018.1:0-30338 GCF_016742815.1 Lactobacillus sp. A27 | reverse complement strand
TTCTTTGAGTCTAACATAATGAATACCTCTATTTTCTAAATCACTTTAACTTGTTGGAACTTTTCGTTCCCTCATTCCTTACATTTGTATTATATAACATTAGTTATATAATACAAGGGTAAAATAAAACTTTTTTTAAAAAGAAAATAGATGGTGCAAAAGCTTGCTATAATAACTTTTATGCTAAGTTTTGACTAGAAAAATCGCAAAAATAAAAAAACAAAAATTTTTGTTATAAAAAATCCAGATGCCTATTAGAACATCTGGATTTAAATTTTTGAGGCTTAAGTAGTCAAATATTTATTCATGGTGATCGATCAATCTTCTATTGAGATTAATGTTAGTTTATTAATGCATTTATATTAGATTATAGTATGTCTTTTTTATTCTATATAAATAGACAAATGAACGTCTTTTTGACTATAATTGGTCAAATATACAAATCTATTTTTTATTACTTTATGCTAAAATGATGGACATTAAGTCATGAATATTAAAAAATTATTGGAGGAATTTAAATGAAAGGAAAAGATAACTATAACTCGGTAGATTATTCTTATGTTTTTTCTGCTAAAAAGAAATTGGAGTTAGAGCACGGCAAAAAAGTGCTACTAATTTTGGCAGAATGAAGAATAAGTGGACTGCTGCCGCTGTTATCGCGTTAGCCTCAGGTTCAGTGGTTTTGTTTGTGCCAACTGGAAAAGCGCAAGCAGCTGAAGCTGAGGCTGGTGTGAAGACAGAACAAGTTGAGACTAATAAGCAAACTGATCAAGCACAGCAAAAACAAGTAAAACAACCTACGCAGGGTGAAGACGAGATGATCAAACTGATCAAGATACACCAGATCAACCGGTAGGTGATGATGATACTGATAAAGGTTATTATGAAAGTCAAAATCAACCTGTAAATACACCTGATCATATTAAAGGCAACGTTCAAGATGCATGGGACCAAGGTTATAAAGGTGAAGGCATTGCTGTAGCTGTAATTGACTCTGGAGCAGATCCAAGTCATAAAGATTTCCAAACTGCACCTACTAATCCTAAGTTTTCTAAAGAAGACATGGAAAAGATCATCAAGAAGTTAGGTCATGGTCGTTACGTAAGTCCTAAGTTTCCTTATGTGCATAACATGATCACAGGTGATGATGATCAAATTAAAGAAAATAACCAAGATGCAGTAAAAGATGGCTCTCACGGCCAACATGTATCCGGAATTATTGCTGCTAATGGTCAGCCCGATAATAAAAATGGTGAATATGTTGTTGGAGTAGCACCAGAAGCTCAACTATTGTTCTTAAAGTATTTTAGTGATGATGGAACTACGGGTGATGTAGCCGAAGCGATCTATGATGCAGTTAATGCTGGAGCTGATGTAATTTCACTATCTCTTAATAGTGCACCTAATGTGCCCAACTTGAATAACGCCGATCAAAGAGCAATTCGTTATGCTGTTGATCATGGGGTTGTTATTTCCGTTTCTGCTTCCAACGATGGTAATTCTGCATCAAATAATGTTTCTGATAAGGATGACTATTATCCTAATTCCAATTTAGGTAATTACAAGCCATTTAGTTCAGGTGATATTGGTGATCCTGCTGACTCTCCAGACGCCATTACTGTAGCGGCTGAAAAATCAGAACAAGATGAAGACAGTGACATGGCAGATTTTACTTCTTAGGGACCACTTCCTGATTATACTTTAAAGCCAGATGTATCAGCTCCGGGTGTGGATATTATTTCAACAGGAAATGATAATAAATACGTTAAGATGGATGGTACTTCAATGGCAACACCATTTAATTCAGGTGTAGCTGCTTTAGTTATTCAGCGACTAAAAAAGACCAATCCTAATTTACATGGTGTAGCTTTAGTTCAAGCAGTGAAGGGCTTGATAATGAGTACTGCTAATCCACAGTTAGACGTAAATAGTGATAATTCTGCTATTGTGTCTCCTCGTAGACAAGGTGCTGGTCAAATTAATGCTGGTGCAGCAACATCATCACCAGTTTATATTACTGCCGATGATGGAACTAGTTCACTTAGCTTACACAATATTCAAGATTCAACTAATTTCAACTTAACTTTCCATAATTTAAGTGACAAGGAACAAACTTATACCTTTGATGATTTGGGTGGAGGATATACTGAAGATCGTGATCCAGATACTGGATTGTTTAGTGATGTCCAATTAGCAGGTGCACGTGTTGATGGAGAAAATAGTATTACTATTGCTCCAAATTCAACTGCTAAATTTGCCTATACTTTAAAGCTGACTGGTTTGCAAAAGAATCAATTAGTTGAAGGATATTTGCATTTTGCAGGTAACAACGGTCAGGTAGATCTTTTTGTACCATATCTTGGTTATTATGGTGATATGACTAATGAGCACGTCTTTGATAAAAACGCTAATGAAGACGATACTGATATTTTAGGCAACCGTCTTACTAATGAAGATAATTATCCACGTGGTATTGCCGATGAATATTCATTAAAGCAATTTGTTAAGCAGAAAAAACAAGATAATGCCGATTATAAATGGCAACAAGCTACTCAAGTTTATGATAGTGGTAAAGTTGCATTTTCACCTAATGATGATAATGAGAGTGATTATGTATTACCATTTATGTACTTAAAACAAAAGATCAAGGATCTTAAGATTGAAGTCCTTAATGACAAGGGTGAAGTAATACGAGTAGTTACTGATGCAAAAGACGTAGCTAAATCATATTATGACAATCACAGCTCTGAAACTACGGTAAGTACAGATGAGTATAAATGGGACGGTAAAGTTTACAATAAAAAGACCGGCAAAATGGAAGTAGCGCCAGATGGTCAATATACTTATCGCTTCATAGCAACACTTTATAATAAGGGACCTCATCAAGTTCAAACTCATGATATGCCAATTATCATTGATACGACTAAGCCTGTATTTAAGAGTTTCAATTATGATACTCAAACTAATACTCTAACTGGTAGCTATGAAGATACTGGTGTTGGCTTCACTGATTATTCATATGGTACTGTTACTATTAATGATAAAGTTTTCGGTTTCAAATTAAATGAAGGCCAAAATCAGTTTGACAATGATGATAAAACTAAAGGTCATTTCACTGTTAAATTGGATGCTGAGGAACTCGCAGCTTTAGCAAATACTCAAAATAAAATTACTATAGCTGTGAGTGATGCTGCAGATAATACGGCTAGTGAAACTAGGAATATTGCACCAGTTGCAGGTAAAGCTGAAGTTAGTGTTTGGAATGCAATTACTGGTATGCCATTTGATACCAACAGTGCTGATTATCATGAAAATAAAAAAGTCGACACTTACACTTTAAGAGGTGCGGCTAATCATAATTTCTACATTAATGGTAAATTAGTGCAGGTAGTTAATGGTCAATATGCGGTTCCAATTGATGTTACTTCAGGAAAGATCGTATTTACTTCTGATGAAGCTGGAAAGAATGAGTTATATACTTTCAAGGTAACAGATGTGGATCCAGATTCTCCAGCAGCCGAAACTAATGATTCAGATGATTCCGACAATTCAAATCCAGGAAAAATTGACTCAGAGGACCTATGCAATATTAGCTTTGATCATTTTGAAAAGAATGAAATTGATTTTACTAATATAGATGATGCTAAAGAAGATGGATATGACCCATTAACAGGTAACTGGAATGTTACAGGATCTGTTGATCCAGATAAAGTTGCTAGTTTAATTGCAGTTGTGCAGGGTAATTCTGAAAATGATCCAGCTAATTTAATCAAATTTGATAAGGATGGTAATTTTAAATTTACTTTTAAGGAACCTAAAACTGGTCAGAAGGCAATACAGTATATTTATACTACTAAAGACGGAGAAAAATACCGTGGTGTAATTGGAGCAATAGTGGATTTTGAAACTACAACTTTGAATGTTGAATTGCCAACTATCACTAATCAACCAGTTTTGCATATTTTAGGTACTGCTAATGATAATATGAGTGGCTATTCTGTCATAATAGACGGTAATAATATATTTACTCAAAGAAATACCAGGCAAGTTAATAGTTATCCAGAATCTGGCCAATCACTTAATCCATACGGACCATATAACATTAACTATGATGTTAATTTAGATGACAATAATGGTCAGCCAAGTGATCATATCATTACAATTAAGGTAGTGGATCAAGTAGGTAATGTCACTAAGAAGAAATTCAATGTACATTATGATCCTAATTACACGGGGCAACCTGAGATTACGTCAGGTATTGATATGCCAACTACTTCAGAACAACCAATTAGTAAGCCACGTGTTGTAATTCCAACTAATAATTCTAGTGATACTGAAGTTTCAACAGACACCATCACCCTAATCTTAACTCACAACGCCTTCGTCTATGATGGTGACGGCAATGTTGTAATTACAGACGGCAAGAATACTTTGCTTGAAAAGGGCAATACTATTTCTGCATGGCACAAGGGTCAAATCACTACCTTGGCAGGCAAGAAGTACGTTCAAGTCGGTGATAACAAGTATGTGAAGTTGTTCAACACTTTGCTTAAGAAACTTGTAGTTCACAACTCATACCTTTACGATGCTAATGGTAAAGCAACTGGTAAGAAGCATAAGTTGACCGTTGTAAAGCATGGTAAGTTTGTTTACGTTTGGAACAATGGCGAAGAATTCAGAATTAATGGTAAAAAGTTCTGTCGCTTAGCCAACGGTAAGTTTATCAAGGTAGCTAACTTACAAACCGTTAAAGCAATCAAGATAAAACATTACAGAGCACGTTTATATGATAAAAACGGTAAGTTACTTAAGAAACATATTACTTTGACTAAGGGTAAATGCTACTGGGCATGAAATGATGCCAAGATAGTTAAAATCCATGGTAAGAAATATTACAGAGTAGGAAAGAACAGATATGTTCGTGCAAATAAGGCTGCAAAAGTAGAGATCAAAACAGCCCTAGATGCTGATAAGCTCAAGTAGAAATAGATTTAGATACGAAAAGCCAGGCAAATTTTGCCTGGCTTTTTGACTAGATTGATTTGTAAAAATTTAAGCTTGTTTCATGAAGTCTTTCAATTCATCAATGGAGAATTGATCACCGTAATCCTTCTCTAAGCGATTTAAGATTTGTTCATCATTGCCGCCGAAATCTTTTAAAGCAGCGATTAACTTTTTTATGCCGGAAACAGTAGCGCTAGCTATGCCTCTTTGCATACCTTGTTGCATACCCTTTTGCATACCTTTTTCTTCTGCTTCTTGCTCTTTTTCAAGCATTCTAGTTTCATAGTCGATCATTTTATCCCTCCATTCTGGATCTTCGTTCATGTCCTTGATTCGCGTTTGAATTTCATCAAAAATGGCATTCAAGTGGACAGGTCGGTCATTAATCAGGTTAACTAAGCCTACCTGATCTGCATTTTCACCATTAGGAATTCCTTTGCCATTAATTATAATTTTTTCTAGTCCGTCCTGAAATTGCTTAGACTTGTTGTGATCTTCATAAGTATGGTAAGTGTATTTGATCCGTCCTTCACCTTCAGGATCGAAGTTGGATAAGAAAATCAAATAGGCCTTTTTCATGTTGCGATAGGTCTTGCCTTTATCGAGAGTATAGCGTTGATCCATTTTAGCCGCGTAATACCGCATTCGCCAGCCAAGGTCTTTCTTATCGGTAGTTTGAGCTTCTACATCGTAAGGGTTGTGCTCGTAATCTTCGACCAGTATGTCGAAGATTACATCTTTACGCTCACGATGTTTAGGATCCTTGACTTCTTTTTGTTTTTCCGGATAGTAGATTTCTTTGATCTTGAAAGACAAGATGGTTTCAAAAATATACTTGCAAATTTTCTTGTCTGATATGATTTCACCGAAGACCTGATCTTCCAAGAAGCCATACCACGGTTTGATTACTTTAGGTGTTTCTTTCGTAGCACACCTGCTTTCTGTAGAGTAGGGCAGAGCCCTCTACTATTTAATACACAAAAAACAGGCAAAATTTTTTTGAAAAGTTAAAATAATAGAAAAACTATTAGATCCGTCTGAGAGTCTAGTAGTTTTTGAGTGATATTAATAATTTTAGGAGTCTTAAAAGCCAAAAATCAATTTGGTGAAACTGCTGATAAAATAAATACACCGAGCAATTCAAGTGCCAAAAATGTAATTCCAATAACTGTAGTCATAATTGCCATCCCCTTAGTTTGGAGATAAATAATTGGATATTTATCTTATTCATACTCTTTATCTTTACAATTTTTACTTTAGCATAGAATTACATAAAAATAAAGCGCTTACATTCGAAAAGGAGAAAAAAGACGAAATCTTTCGGAAATCGTCTTTGTCGCCCCTGCCAAGGAAGTCCATTATAGCATTTTGCATAAGTAAAAGTTATAGCTAGCCAGTAATTATAGATATTTCTCAAGCTTAATTTCTAAGCATACAATGTAATTGAGTTGAGCAAAGGAGAAATAAAAATGGCTAGAAACGAAGAAGAAGTAAAGAATTGTTCATTTGGTTTTGGCGAACCTAACACAGCTTATGCGAAATATTTTACTGGTGAGAGTTATTTGAATCCACTTGCTAATAGGGCTAACTGTAGTATTTCAAATGTTTCATTTGAACCGGGATGCATCAATCATTGGCATATGCACACTGTTGCTCAAACTTTGGTTTGCGTTGCAGGTGAGGGCTGGGTTCAAGAAGAAGGTAAGCCAGCTCATAAGATGACACCTGGTGATGTTTATGTTGTTGCCCCTAACACTAAGCATTGGCATGGTGCAGCGAAGGATTCATGGTTTGCGCACCTTTCAATCATGACTGATACTGACAAGGCAAAGTCCACTTGGCTTGAGCCGGTTGATGAAGATTACTATAATAATTTGAAATAATTAAATATGCACGTATATTGAATGATCAAATCGTTTGGATTGGGTCATTTTTTTGTTAGAAAAAGTACGTTAAATAATAGCGATATTTTTAGAAAATAATTTTTAAGCCATTACAAGTAAAGCAGACTATCTTTTTAAAAATGCCTCTAAACCAGCACTAGAACTACAAAGCTAGCGTAATAATCAGTAGCAAAATTAAAGCAATATATTATTAACTGATAATAAAAGTTACGTTTAAATAACTAAAAAACTTTTGCAATTTACATAAAATGTGCTAGTACATGGTTGTTGAATAAAAAGCATACGTTATTTTTAATGAGAACAAGATGTATAAAGAAAGCGCAATGCGTGTGAAATTTAATTAATAAGGAATATTAGGGGGTTTTTGATATTGTATCTAAGAATAACCGTATTAAGAAAATGGAAAACGCTGCAGATAGACGGCAACACTTCGCAATTAGAAAATTGACTGTAGGTGCTGCTTCCGTTTTGCTTGGAACTACACTTTGGTTAGGTACTAACGCAAGCACTGCACATGCTGATGTGGCTGATGGCAATACTGAACCTGAAGCACATGAAGCAAGCGATACTCAAGCTGATAACGGTACAAGTACAGCTGAAAAAGTTGTAGTTGAACAAACAAAAACAGATGATAATACTGTTGCTGGTGACAACAATACATCATCTGTTTCAGAAAATTCAGCAATCGAACAGAGTAATTTGGATGAGAGCAATGATAAAGCTGCTTCAAATGATAAAACGAATAATGAGACAGCTGAGATTAAGAATAATACAAATAAGATTGCTGCAACAGTAGATACTTAAAAATTAGAACAAAATAAAGTTGACGCCTCTACTGTTAAACCTAATAATAACACCAAGGTGCAAAATGGTGTTAAAGATACGCTTAAGGAAAATTCTGTTGCTAAGAATACTCAAGCAGATAAGGTTGAACAAACTGTTAAAGATGCCCAAAAAGCTGCTGATTCTGCAGTTGTGTCAGAAACAGCTGGTATAAATAAGATTAATAACAGCGACTTGAATAAAGATGCTGTTGTTTCTGATGCCGGAAAATTGGGTAAGGCTGCAGATGAAAAGCAAGCTGAAACTGTAAACTTCAATTTGGATGATGCTGCATTACAAGGCCTCTCAAAGGAAGGCTCAGCTAACTTAGCTAAGTTGTTCAATACTAGTTTGGCAGTAGCTAATGAGGGTACTGAAAACCAGAATATTAACACTAATCCTAAGAATGAGAGCAAGCCTGTAACTACTTGGGATGCTGTTAGACAAGCAGCCGGTGCAGGTGATAAGAGCGTTAAAATAAAGGGTAATATTACCGCTTCAGATAATTTGAATGTTATCGGTAATTTAACTATTGAAGGTGTTGATGGCGCGACTTTAAGCTTGGGTCAAAATAGTATTGTTAACAATGGTAATTTGACTCCTGATATTACTAAAGATAAGTTAGACGACATTAAGAACTATGCTCTTTCACATACGTCTGATCAAACTTTGGAATACATTAAACACAGCCAAGCAGTAAGTCAGGATTCTGGTTGGAAGATGACAGACGCAGCTGGTAATCCAGTGACAGATCCATATGCTGCAGTAGAATCTCCTAAACTTGATGGTTACACTGCAACTATTAAGTCAACTAATGCTCCTGGCGTAACTCAAGGCGCCGATGGTTCTGAAGTTCAAGCTAAATTAAAGATTAATCCAGATGCTGTTGTAAAAGACGGTGAGTTAACTGATGCTTACAAGAATAATGGCGTAACTGGTATTCCTGAAAATTATGAAACAGTTGTAGTTTATAAGAAGGAAGCAGAAAAAGGTTCAGTAACAGTTAAGTACATCGATGATACTGCTGATAAAACTCTTGAAACCAAGGATCTTTCAGGTGAAGTTGGTGAAAAGAGTGATTACTCAACAGCTCCTACAATTGAGGATTATACAGATAAGGGTTATAAGCTGGTTAGCGATGATTATCCTAAATTTGGTGTAACTTTCACTAAAGAACCACAAAAGTATGAAGTACACCTTAAACACACTTACAGCCCAGTAACGCCTGATGATCCTCACGATGTAGATCCTAATGAAGTTACTAAGAATGTTAAGGAAACTGTTCATTATACTGGTGCAGGTGACAAGACTCCAAATGATAATGTTCAAAACGCAACTTGGACTCGTCATTTAACTAAGGACAATGTAACTGGCAAACTTGTTCCAAATGGTAAATATGATACTCCTTGGACCCCAAGTGAAACCGATTATAAGGCAGTTCCATCTCCAAAAGTTGATGACTACACTCCAGATAAGGAAACCGTACCTTCAACTCCAGTAACTATGGACGACATTAATGTTACTGTAACTTACACTAAGAATGAAACTCCAGTAGTTCCACCGGATAGTCCAAACCCAATTCCAGCACCAACACCAACTCCACAGCCTTAACCTAAGAAGCCTGAAACTCCAAAGACTCCTGAAAAGGATAAGACTCCAGAGCCTGATGTTCCTGAACCAGATGAGCCAGAGCCTGATGAATCAGACGAACCTGATGTACCAACACCACGTCGTCACCACAAGAATAAGAAGCATACGCCAGCTCCAAAGCCAGCAAATAACTGGTCGAACAACTATGCTCCTCATGGTCAAAATGGTTACTACAACAACTTCGGCCCTCATGGTCAAGGCACTCCAGGACCAAATGGCGAAACTATTATGCCAAACGGTGAAGTACTTGACCGCAACGGCAATGTAGTTGGTTACATTGATGCAAACGGTAAAATTCACTACACTTTGCTACAAACTGGTGAAAATCAGAGTGAAGGTGTAGCTGCAGCTGCCTTAGGTGGCGCTGTTGTAGCCATCGGCCTTGTTGGTTTGGTCGGTGTGAAGAGACGTCACACGAATTAAATCAACATCTTAGATACCTTTTCCCTATATGAAGGGCGATGCATGTGCATCGCTCTTTTTTTGTGTGAAAATATTGATTTATAAAAAGTAAGTGATATGATAACTATAGAATTAAACGAAAACGTAGAATACTTAAGGAGAAAATAAAATGACTGAAAAGAAACAAGATAAGGAAAAATTACAATCAGCATTTGCATCACTTAATGATAATGATAATTTAAGTGCGGGCGTTTGTGGTCCAGATGGCTGTGAAATTGACTGGAGCAAGGCAAAGAAAAATACCAAAGATGATCAAAAATAGTCTGAATACTATCCCAGATAATGCTGTTTTATATTTTGACAATGATTGGTGTGCTCAATGTTACGGTGAAACAAATGTTGTAAAAGATTTCACTCAAATAGTTGGCGATGTGGTTCCTTTCTATGAAATAAATGTCAATGAAAAACCAGAATTAGCCCAAAAATTTGAGGTATGGTCAGCTCCCAGCATTGTTTTGATCAAAAATGGAAAAAAGGTTGATCAGTTTAGTAAGTTTTTAAATTTTAACCAGTTTAAGACGTTATTTAATTACTATTTTAGTTCGTTAAAATCGAAAGAGGTGAAGGAGCATGCAAGATAAACTAGCAATTGCCTATCAAGATAGGGCTTTTGATCAAGTGTTGCGCATTGGGAAAGCCGTCAGCAATCTGACACGTTTAAAGATTATTTTTATTTTAGATCAAGGCTCTAAGTCCGTAGAGGAAATTTCAAAGGCAATCAATATTAGCGTGGGCACAACCTCTAAGAATTTACAAATATTAAAGCAAGTAAATTTAGTTAAGGAAGAAAAAAGCAAGAACTTTGTCTTTTATGCGTTGGCAAATGAGCAAGTAAGTCAACTGTTAATGCTTTTGACGACTTTAGCAGAAAAAACATTGCCAGAAATGAGATGCCTTGAAAAAACATATGATACTTTGCCGCAAACTGAAATAGCGGATCTATCAAATCAGGATAGCGCTACAACTTACGTTTTAGATTTACGTCCGACCGATGAATTCAATAATGTACATTTATCGGGAGCTCATAATATTCCATTTAATGAAATTGATTTTACTAATCTACCCTTTAGTCCTAATCAAGAAGTAATGGTTTATTGTCGTGGTCGACTTTGCGGTTATGCAAATCTGGTTGGCAATGAATTAAAAGCTAGAGGCTATACGCATGTTAGTGTTTTTAACCATAGTATGACAGAATGGCAAAAGGAAAAAGCCAAAAATTAGATACAAGCTTTTGAATTAAATAGTTGACTTACAAAAAGTTAGTGATACTATATAATTATAGTTCAACGAATTTATAGAATATTAAAACTTAGCGAGGTAATAACGATGAAAGAATACGATTTAGCTGTAATTGGTGCAGGTCCTGGTGGTATGACAGCTGCTCTTTATGGAGCTAGAGCTAACTTGAAGGTTGCAATGATTGATCGTGGTGTTTATGGTGGTCAAATGAACAACACTGCTGAGGTTGAGAATTACCCAGGTTTTCCATCAATTATGGGACCAGAATTGGGTGAAAAGATGTATAAGAGTGCAACGGATCAAGGCGTTGAATTCGTCTACGGCGATGTGCAAAAAATTGAATTAGATGGTCAAAAGCGCATTGTTAGAATGGATCCAGAAGACATTACAGCCAAGGCAGTAATTATTGCAACTGGTTCAACCAATCGTAAGCTTGGCATTCCTGGCGAAGAAGAATATAGCGGTAAAGGTGTTTCCTACTGTGCTGTCTGCGACGGTGCATTTTTCAAAGATGAAAATGTGGCTGTAGTTGGTGGTGGTGATTCCGCTATTTCTGAAGGTCTTTACCTAGCAAACTTAGCCAAGGATGTTGATGTAATTCACCGTCGTGATCAACTTCGTGCTGAAAAGGTTTTACAAACACGTGCTTTTAATAATCCTAAGATGGAATTTACTTGGGATAGTGTTCCAGTTGAAATTGTTGGTGATGAAAATAAAGTTACTGGCATCAAGGTTCACAATAAGAAGACTGATGAAGATAAGGTAATTGATGCTTCAGGTATCTTCATCTACATTGGTAATGTGCCAAATAGTGAACCATTCAAAGATTTAGAGATTACTGATGATCAAGGTTGGATTATTACTAATGATGAAATGGAAACTACTGTGCCTGGCGTTTATGCAATTGGTGACGTTCGTCAAAAGAAGTTACGTCAGATTGTTACAGCAGTTGGTGAAGGTGGTATTGCCGGTCAAAACGCCTTTGAATACATTAGTGAATTATCAGACTAATGAGGAAAAAGATGAAAATCAAATACTGGTCAGATATTGCATGCCCATTTTGCTATATTGGTTCTACTAGAATGAAAAAGGCAATGAAGGAAGTTGGCATTTATGATGATACTAAGTTGGAGCTTAAGTCATTTCAATTAAATCCAATGGAAGCTGAGACTGCTAAGAGTGGAGATTATATCAATCACTTTACTGGTGGTAAAAAAGAACTCGAAGCAGATGCTAAACAAAAGATGGCTTACATTATCCAAATGGCTGCTGGTGAGGGCTTAGAATTTCATTTGGATAAAGTTGTACCTACTAATACAATGGATGCTCATCGTTTGATCAAGTTAGCTGAGAGTAAAAATGATCGTGACTTGGTAGAAAGAGTAATCAGTCGTTTTTACAAAGTATACTTCACTGATGGTAAGTCAATTGCGGATAAAGACGTGTTGACAGCAGCTACAGTTGAAGCAGGTCTTGATAAGGATGAAGTAGAAAAAATTCTTGCTTCTGATCAATATGAACGCCAAGTTGTAGGGGATGAAGTTGAAGCACTTAGGTATCCAAGGTGCACCATTCTTTGTAATCAACAATAAATATGCAATCAGCGGTGCACAACCATATGAAGTATTTGTGCAAGCATTAGAAAAAGTTAAAGCAGAAGAAAAGTAAGCTAATAATAAAAGTCGTTGCTCTGTAGTGAGTAACGACTTTTTGTTTGGCAAATAATCGGTTAAGCTTGTTTCATGAAGTTTTCTAATTCCTTCTTAGTGAATTGATCACCGTAATCAGCCTCTAATCGATGTAAAATTTGCTGATTAGTTCCACCAAAGTCTCTTAAAGCAGAAATTAGCTTTTTAAGTCCACTAATAGTAGCTTCTTCTTTACCTTCTTGTTTTTCTTCTAAAAGTCTTGTCTCGTAGTCCATAATCTTGTCCTTCTATTTTCCTTTAGCATTTATTATAATGGCATCAATTTAATACGCAAAAAGTTGGCAAATTTTTTTCAATGATTGAAAAAATATAAATGATAGAATTAAAGTTAGATTTATGATCGATGAATTGAAAATTAATAGAAATATACACGAGGAAAATATGAAGGATATTAAATTAATTGCAATTGACATAGATGGGACCTTATTAAATAGTGAGCGCAAATTGACACCAGGTGTAATTTCTACCATTAAACAAGCAAGTGCTGTAGGAAAAAAGGTGGTTATTTGCACCGGCCGGCCACTTGCTGGGGCACGTGAATATCTTGAACCGTTAGGTCTTGATGAGCAAGATGATCAATACATCATCAGCTTTGGGGGTGCTTTGGTTGAAACTACAACTGGCCACGGTTTAATTGAAGAAACTTTATCATATGATGACTATATTAGAATTGAAGCATTAGCAAGAAAAACTAATTTACATTTTCATGTTAGTAGCGATGATTGCGTTTATACTGCTAATCGTAATATTGGTAAATATACTGTACATGAATCTGTATTGTGTAGTATTGGTATTAAATATCGTACCCAGGAAGAAATGGCTGATAAAAAGATTTATAAATGCATGTATGTCGATGATCCTGATGTTTTGAGCGCAGCAATGGCCAAGTATCAAGCTGATTTTGACCAATTAGCTAAGGAATATATGGTAGTTAAAAGTACGCCATTTTATCTTGAAGTTAATCGTAAAGGTGTCAATAAGGGAACAGCTTTAAAGGCATTGACAGAAAAATTAGGATTGACTCAAGATAACGTAATGGCAATTGGGGATGAAGCTAATGATCTGAGCATGATTGAGTACGCTGAAACTGGTGTTGCAATGGGGAATGGTACTGATTTAGTTAAAAAAACTGCGGATGTGGTAACTGCTGATAATGATCATGATGGAGTTGCTCAAGCAATTAAAAATATTTTATAGTGTAAGCGGATACGGATAGCTCTATAATAGAGTTAGAAAGAAGGTCTCGCTTATGGCTCAAGATGAAGAAAGAATTATTAGAGATAAAATTGAATATATTGTTAATCATGATGAGGAAGTAAAGAAAAATCCCGAATTGATGGAAATTGTGCGGACAGCTTATGGCAGAAGGGCTGCTGGTAAGCCGATGCAAGAAGTAGCTTTAGCACTTGATAAGGCTTTAGCAGGATATATTATTAGCCACGGTGATGATACACCTGACAGTATTTTAGATTTGCATGAAGAAATGCAAAAATTATCTGGAATTTAAAAAATACCCCATAGTGCAGTAGCTTTGCATTAATGGGGTATTTTTGGTTTTAGAGTCATTTGAATGTAAGCGAATACAAAAAGGCTATACTAAAAGTAACAGAGTATTATTTTAGTAGAAATAGTGGCCTATTATGACAAGACATAAATTTAACGTTGGAAAATGGCTTCCCAGCGATCAAGAATTTGAAAATAAATGGGTAAAAAAGGTTTATGAAGAAGCAAAGAGCGAAGAAAATAAGAATTTGCTTCCACCGGTTCAAGCTTTAAAAGAATTGATTGAATCAAATCGTTATATTTGGAATTTGTTTCAGATGATGTTTGATGAAATTCCTCAGAAAGATGTTGATACACCTGCAGGAACACCGCAGGTTCGAGACTATCACGAACTTTTATTAGTGCTTAATCGGCTAATTCAACGTGCTCCGGAATTTAATACGACTGGCTTGGTTGGTACACCAATTAATGCCGTACTTGATTATTCAATGGGAACTCGTGCCGGTTATGTTTTATTTAACGATCCACGTGTTAATGCGAAGATGAAAAATATTTTGGATTACTGAGGTCGGTATTTACAAAGTGAAGAGTCTAGTTATGTTCTGAATACTTCAGATAAAGGCTGGCTTTCACCGTATGCTTTAAATGAAATGGCTAAAGAAGCAGGCGGAGATAATTTCGTGGACTTATTTGCTGTGCGTTCAACAGATGTTAAACAAAAATTAGGTTATACTTCATGGGATGATTTCTTTACTCGTAAGTTTAAGCCAGGTATTAGACCTGTAGCATCCCCAGATGACGATGACGTGATTGCTAACGCCTGTGAATCTGCCCCATTCCGTATTGCGCATGATGTACCACTTAAAGCTAAGTTCTGGATTAAGGGACAGCCATATTCATTGATTGATTTGTTGCACAATGATCCGTGGACATCAAAGTTTGAAGGCGGTACATTGTATCAGGCATTCTTAAGTGCTCTTAGTTATCACCGCTGGAACAGCCCAGTTAGTGGTAAAATCGTTAAAGCATATAATTTAGATGGTACTTATTATGGTGAAGCTTTGGCACAAGGATTTGAAAATCCAAATGGTCCTGATAAGGTTGCCGCAAATAATTCTCAGGCATTCTTGACATCGACTGCTACTAGAGCAGTGATCTTCATTCAGGCTGATAATCCTAAGATTGGTTTGATGTGTTTTGTTGCTGTCGGCATGGGTGATGTTTCTAACAATGAAATTACCGTGCGGATTGGTCAACATGTTAACAAAGGCGATCAGTTAGGGATGTTCCACTTTGGTGGGTCAACTCACGTTTTGCTATTTAGACCAGAAGTTAAGCTCGATTTTGATATGCATGGACAAACTCCAGGTCTTGATACGACTAATATTAAAGTACGTGAAGCCATTGTACGTGTAGAATAAAATTAATGTTAAAAAAGGCGAGGAAACTGTTTTAAGCAACTTCCTCGCCTTTTTTAGTTATTCATTATCTTTAGAATCTGATTCTTTTTCATCATTTGTTTTGGTAAAATCACCATCCATACTGTTAGGACGACCGGTGTGATAATCTGTGTCGTGTTTTTCAGCTTTAGGTGATGATGCACCAGGTTCTGGCATTACCATTGCGGCAATGATGTAAAGTGCGATGCCAGGGAAAATACCAGTGAACAGAATTACAGCTGCACCGATAATTCTTACCCAAGCTGGATCAAAGCCGAAGTAGTCAGCGATACCACCGAATACACCAGCTAAAATTTTATCAGGTGATTTAGTTAATCTTTTTTGCATAATAATAGCCTCATTTCTATTTGCTATTGTTTACGTATAATTATACAGCAAGTGGCGGTGCTAGAGAGAATTACAGATCTATTTTAAGAGTTTCAACAAGTTTAAAAATATATGTGTAATTGTGTTTCTTAAGTGTTATAAAGTGTGCTATAATCTCGCTACAAGGTGGTGAGATTTTTTTATGTCTAGAATTATGTATTTAAAAGAAGCTGCTGCCTATCTTGGCAAAGCGCCGTTCACTCTTCAAAGCTGGGATCGAGCTGGAAAATTAAAAGCTCATCGAACAGCTAACAACAGACGATTTTACTATCAATCAGAGCTTGATCAGTATTTAGGCCTTGATCATAACGAGCCCATTGATAAACGCAAAATTGTGGCTTACGCGCGGGTATCTTCCAATGGGCAAAAAGACGATTTAAAAGATCAAGTTGCTTTTTTAAGGCAATTCTTGAATGCTAGAGGCATTATCGCCGATGAATATATCTCAGATATTGGATCGGGCTTAAACTATAAACGTCCTAAATGGCTTAAGTTGATCAAAGACATCGATGCAAATCAGATTAAAGAGATCTACGTTACTTATGAAGATCGCTTTATCCGTTTTGGCTTTAAGTTCTTTCAAGAATTTTGTGCTTGGCATGACTGTAAGATAATCGTCTTAAACAATGAGGATACTTCGCCAGATAAGGAGCTAGTGGAAGACTTAATTAGCGTTATTGATGTTTTTTCATGCCGTCTTTATGGACTGAGAAGGTATAAAAACAAAATAAAGAACGATCCTAATTTAAAAGAATAAGCGATGCATCTATAAAAGGAGGTGGATAAAATGCCAGAATACTATATAAAAACCAAATCCTATGAGCTGTTTCCCAACAAACAGATGAAGGCTGTTTTTGATCGCAATTGCGATTATCGGAGATTCTGCTGGAATGAAGCCTTGGCTTTGTGGAATGACGAATACGATATTAGGCAGCTGATGCTTGATAAAGAGATCAAAGCTGAACTGCGAAAGGCCAAGAGTCAACGCAAATTTACTGCCGAACAAGAAGAAATGCTTGCCAGCTATCCTGCGCCTAATTGGAAAGCCATCAGGAATAAACTAGTGGCAGAAAAAGAAGACTGGCAATTTAGCTATTCAGCCCATCTATTGCAGCTAGCCGTACAGGATTTGGGCAAAGCCTGGCAAAATTTTTTCAATAAAGCTCAAAAAGATTGGGGCAAGCCTAAATTTAAATCTAAGCGGGCTCCCAAGCAAGGCTTCAAGAGCGACCAAGCTAGAATTGTTAATGGCAAGCTGGTTTTGGAAAAGCCTCAAGGGTTGAAAGCAAATTGGCAACCAATAAAATTGTCAGAAAAGCCTTTTGATTATCCTACAGGAACAATGTCTTTTTATCGAGTAAGGGATAGGTATTATGTGGCAATTCCATATAAGATCCCCAAAGATAGGTTCGAAGTCAAAAAGAAAACAGGCAAAGCGACCGGCGTAGATATAAACGTAGGCCATTTCAATTATGAAGATGGTCAGCTTTTGATTATTCCTAAGTCTTTGACCAAAACATACAGCAAAATAAAGCATTATCAAAAGCAGCTGGCAAAGAAGCGAACAGTCAACGGTAGAATTAAAGGTGCGCAAAGCAAGAAATACTTGAAGACGAGAATCAAGCTTCAGGCATCCTATCAGCGTGCCCAAAACATTCAAACGGATTTAATGCATAAATTTACTACTGAACTGGTAAACAATTACGATCAAATAGCGATTGAAGATCTGGGAGTCAAAGGCATGCTTATGAGCCATGTGGCTTCAAAAGGCATGCATCGAAGCATGTTTGGCTTGTTTAGAAAGCTTTTAACATATAAATGCGAATGGTATGGTAAAGAACTGATTATTGCCAACAAGCTATATCCATCAACGCAAAGATGCGCAGCATGCGGCTTGGTCAAAAAAGGCGATGAAAAGATCACGCTGCAGGGCAATAAAAAGCATGGCACCAAGCATAACGAGTTTGTCTGTTATAATCCTAGCTGTCCTAATTACAATAAAAAGGTTGATCGCGACGAAAATGCCATGGCCAACCTAACGCTGCTAGTAAAGCATCCAGAGTTAAATCGAGCCTTATAAGATAATTGCGGGCGAGGCTACGTCCGAAAAGATGCCAAAAGAGCTAGTCAATGCGATTACTTCTAAATTGAAATATCGGAATACTAGCGTAGACGTTGGTAAGAGAAATGGAAAGCACGAATAGTCCAAAATGTATGAAAATAGAACATAGTCATACATTTGCTTACATTTTTCATAGCAGTAAACGGGATCTACTTGTTAATGGCCACTTTGAGCAATTAGTGCCCTTAGAAGATCAAAATAAATATGCATGGAGCGTAAAACAAGATGAAAAACAAATCATTGGCTTTTTCCGTAAATTAGCTAAGCCAAATGATACGCTTGATCGTTATCTTTCCCTCTCAAATTTAGATCAAAATGCAGACTATATCATTAATCAAAAAAATAAGGTTAGTGGTAGAGTACTTACTAATTTTGGTTTGCGTGAACCATATAAATTCAATGCTTCTAATGGTGATACAGCCCAAGTGACTGGTGATTTTCAGTCGTATCTCTTTGAAATAGAAAAAGAATAGCAAAAAGACCTAGCAAATACTGCTAGGTCTTTACTTATGCCCGCTAAAGGATTCGAACCTTCACTCAGTCACCTGAACAGCGACCTGAACGCTGCGCGTCTGCCAATTCCGCCAAGCGGGCATTTTTCTCATGTACATGAATAATAATACCAAATATTTGGTAAAATGTAAGCATAAATATACTTTATTATTCAAAAGGACGGGTTTCATGTTTTTTAGTAAAAAGATAAAACGAGCTGTTATTAGCCTCGTTGCTCTTATTTCGTTAGTATCGTGTGGTGCAACATTTTCAGCACCTGTTAAGGCGGATGTGGCTAATTATCAAACGGATCAAGTTAAATTAGATGTCAAGTCAGCAATCGCCATTGATAGTAACAGTGGCCAGGTTTTGTATGCAAAAAATGCAGATAAGACTTTGCCAATTGCTTCTATGACTAAACTTGTGACAGTTTACTTAACTTTAAATGCAATTAAGAATCAAAAACTATCTTGGGATCAAAAAGTTAAGCCAACCGCTTCTATTGTGAAGGTGGCTAATAATGCTGAGTATTCAAATGTACCTCTTAAGATGGGACATTCTTATACTATTAAGCAACTTTATCAAGCAACTTTGATCGAATCAGCTAATGGTGCTGCCATGCTTTTAGGACAAACTATCGCTGGTTCACAAAAGGCATTTATCGATCAAATGCGTGCACAAGTGAAGAAGTGGGGTATTAAAGATGCCAAAATTTACACTGCTTGTGGTTTGCCAAATGGCAATGTAGGCAAGGATGCATATCCTGGTGTAAGTAAAAATGCTGAAAATTCTATGTCAGCTAAGGACATGGCAATTGTAGGTCAAAACTTAATCAAAGATTTTCCTGAAGTATTAGAAACTACTAAATTAGCTCATTTAGACTTCAAAGACCAAGGTCATACTACTAAGATGGCTAACTTTAACTGGATGCTCAAGGGCCTTTCACAATATGATAAAGCTTATCCAGTCGATGGTTTAAAGACGGGTACTACTGATGCCGCAGGTGCTTGCTTTATTGGTACTATCAATCATGCAGGTGCACGTTTAATTACTGTAGTCATGGGTGCGCGTCACAAGGATGGTACTGACCCTGCACGTTTTATGCAAACTAAGAAGTTAATGAACTATGTCTTTACTAAGTATCGTCCAGTAACTTTTAACGCAAGTAGTCAAATGGCTGGTGCTAAAAACATCAAGGTAACTGATGGAGATAATGCCACTACTAATTTGGGTCTTAAAGAAAAGACAACAATTTGGGATCCTGCTGATGGTAAAACCTTAGTAGCTAAGTTAAACAAGCAAACAGTTGAGGCACCAATTACTAAAGGTCAAGTAGTAGGCAATTATCAATTTAAGTCTGGCAATGAAAAGATTATTTCATTATCAAATCCTAATGGAATGAATGTAAAAGCTAAGGCACTTGCCGCAAATGGTAAGGTTAATTTCTTTGTAAGAATTTGGCGGATGCTTTTCGGGGGCAGATAAAATGACGGAAATAACTGAAGACATTTTAAAGAAAGTTATCAAAAAAAGGGCAAGTGACAGCTACAAAGGAAAATATGGTCGCGTGCTTTTAATTGGCGGTAGTGACAACTATGGCGGCGCAATTATTATGTCTACTGAAGGTGCTATAAATGCTGGTGCTGGGTTAGTAGCTACTGCAACACATCCTATGAATTTATCTGCTTTGCATGCTCGTTTGCCAGAAGCGATGTTTATTGACTGGCGCGATAGCAAGTTAGCGGATTTAATCAAAAAGGTGGACGTAGTTGTCTGCGGTCCTGGACTTGGGATGAGTGATTTAGCTAAACAAATTTTGGTAATTCTAAGAAGATGTACTTCAGAAAGTCAAACCGTGGTTTTGGATGCTAGTGCATTAGATTTAATTAGTGAAGACAAAACATTATTGCCTGCTAATGCTGGGCACTTGATTTTGACGCCACATCAAATGGAATGGCAAAGATTAAGTCAAATTCGTATCCCATTTCAAACAGATAGTGCTAATGTAGATGCTCTTAATCAGTTAATTCCGGATAGTAATGCAATGCTGGTTTTAAAATCTAATCATACACATGTTTATGATGGTACAGGTCAATTCTTTGTTAATCCAATCGGTAATCCTGGCATGGCTACTGGCGGCATGGGTGACACTTTGGCTGGAATCATCGGCGGTTTTGTTGCACAATTTGGTCCAAGCGTCGATACAGTTTTAGCAGCTGTTTATATTCATTCTTTAGCTGGTGATTTAATCAATAAAGATGATTATGTAGTTAGACCAACCAAAATTTCTAAAGTATTGCCTAAATTAATGAAAAAATATTCCGAATTAGACTAAACATGTTAAAATCTTATATAGTCATAAAAGACATCCCCATTATTAGGGATGTTTTTTAACATCATGCTATGAATACGCATAGCATATTTCAATAAAACTAAAACTATTAATTAAAGAAGATTGCTATATTTATGAAGAAAAATATTGTTATTGGTGTTGCTAGTATTGTAATCGCATTCGGAGCTATTATTGGTTTAGCTAAGGCTTGTGCACCTAAGTCTGACGCTTCTCAAGAAGCAGCTACCACGCAAACTAAGGCTAAAACCAAAGCTACTAAGCCTAAGAAAAAAGCTAAGAAGATAGATGATGGTGCCTTGTATCGTCCTTACCGTGATCCTAAGGATTTACGTAAAGCAGGCGCTTGGAAAAAGAAAAGTGAAATCAAAAAATATCCTAAGATTAAGCCAAATGAACAAGATTTAACCTTGCGAGTATCTTTAAAAGGTAACCGGACTTATTTGCTGAGAAAAGGCAAAGTTCTTTACACAATGTTATCTACGGGAGGGATTTACAAAAAGGGAAAATCCCTTACGCCAACTGGAACTTACAAGATTCAAAACGGTCGTGGAGATAGTTTCTTCAATTATAATTTAGGTGAAGGAGCTAACAATTGGACCAGTTGGAGTCCGGATAATGTTTACTTATTCCACTCTGTGCCAACAAAGGCGGACTATAGTTATAACCTAAAAGAAGCAGCTAAATTGGGCAGAACTCAAGGATCTCACGGCTGTATTCGTTTAAGTGTACCTGATTCTAAGTGGATTATGAATCATATTCCAGATGGAACTAAGGTAGTTATTAAGGATAATTAGAACAAAGAAGCGCTACTCAAGTTGTGAGTAACGCTTCTTTTCATAGTGAATTTAATGAAAAATGCCCGGAAATCCCCGTATTTTAATGCGGGGATGGATAGGACCAAGCTGATCTAGCAGTCAGCTTTTTTATTTTAAAAATAGAAACATATGTTTGCCTATCCTGTAAAATATAAATATCTAATCTATGAGTCATGTGGTGATAAGTCAATGTAAAAGTTAATTTTATTTCTAATTTAGTTTGTTTTATAACCAAAATTTGCGTACATGAAACTAAGCCCTAGTTTTAGGGTTTTTAAAAATTATTTCTACTCCTCCAAAAATGTTTTAGACCAATTGATTACCTCGGTGTTTTATAGATTTGACCATTTTTGAGCAAAGTAAAAATAGTCCTGGATAGTTTTTTTGCACAGAGAATGCAAGCTCGTTTGTGTGAGGAAAATGATGCTTCATTATAATTCTTTTGGTAGTATTTGGCGAAAACAGGATCTCTTAATCTGATAATAATTTTATATGCATAGTTACAAAACTTCATTAAATTGTGGTAAATTTTCTTACAGGGAAGTGCAACATTGGTTAATAATCAGCGTATAATTAAGGTTAGGGGATATCATTAATAGCTAGAAAAATAAGAATTTCACAATTGAATATTGCTTTAAAAAATTAACTAGAGAAAGGAGTGAAAAGTATCGCTTCCAAGATAAGCTAATCATGAAAGCTATACGCTAAATTATGCTAGCCAAGGGTAATAGAGTCGAAAGATTAAAGCAAACAATGGATCAAAAGCCTACTTTTGGTTTTCGAAAGTTATCAATTGGTATTGCCTCGGTAATGCTAGGAGTAACTTTTTTTATGGCTGGTGGGCATACTGTTTTTGCTGAAACTTCTAGCTCGCAAACAACTGATAATAATACTATAACAAGAGATCAAACCACAAATACAAAACTGAATATTGTTGGGCAGCCTAAGGATTCAACTTCAACGGATCAGACTTCTCAAACACAAACGAATAATGAAAACCAAACTCAAGATGCCAAGGTTGATCAATCAGTTTCTGCAACTGATACTACTAGTAATGACAAAGTAAAATCTACTACGAATGCAACTGATACGGTAACTGAAAAAACAACATCAACAACAGATTCTAAAGCTACTGCACCTACCAATACTGGTGATAAAGCTTTGACTGAAACGAACACACCGGATAGTGCAAAGCAAATAACTACGTCTACTACAAATAGTATAGTAGCAACCAATTTAGCCGTAGCAACCAATTTAGCTGTAGCACCCGCAACTTTGGCCACTACTGATTCTGATTTGGCGGTTACTGATGATAATGGCATTACCTTATCGATCGACCGTAATACTGTTGGTAACGATGGTACTGATGGTGCCCCAATTAATATTAACTTATCTGGTACTTTTCAAGCTGGTGAAGTTTATGGTATTACGGTACCAGTAACGACTTTTGGGATTGATGATTCTAATTTTAATAATACAATCATAGTCAATCGTGGGGTTATTTCTAAGAATGATCAAACAGTTGATGGACAAAAATATCGTAATTACAAACTAACAGTAAGCAATGACTTTACTACTACAACCGGTTTTAAGCTAGTAATTCCAGATGGTAACAACTATGCTGGAAAACCTGCAGCAACTTCAAGTAATGCGATTGATCCAGCTGGCGAAGTTAAACGAGAAATTACATGGGGCTACGTGGATCCTGATAAAGTTGAAGTGAAAAATAAATCCTTATACTTTACTACTATAATTAAGGATTCCATGCACCCAACATTTAAGCAAGCTAAGCCTAGTCCCAATAAGGTTACGCAACTACAAACCAATACTAATTATGATTTTCAGTTAAATATTAACCAACCCACGGGAATACAAAACGATACCAGTTATTGCGCCAATAAAGTTAATAGTGCGGTTAATATGGGAACGACGATTACCATTCCCGTACCTGGTGATTTCTTAATCGATCCTGATGCTAGTTTACGAGCAAGTGGCGTGCCTGATGGAAAAACCACAATTACCCAAGAAAAAGCTGGAGCAGATATTGTAATTACAGTGGCAGCTGGAGCAGGTTCGCAAAATGCTGACACTACTCCTAATGCTACTGGGTATCACTTGGTAGGAAAATTCATGCAGCCCGTTGAGCCGTTTGAGAATAAGATCTATAAAGCTGGTGGCAATATTAAAATTGATCAACAAGTAAGAACCGTTGATGGCATTTCAACTATTTCAGCAACCATCGATCAGCCATGGTCAGTTAATCTAGTTGGGCCTAAAGTAACGCCTAAACAAGGTGATTTAGCAACTCAAATTGTTGGCAATAACGGAAGCAACACTCTTATTCAAAAGCAAGCAACCAACATTGTGAACTATTTTGGCTTTACCAATGATACTTCAATTAGTTTTACCAATAGTCTCCATATTCAAGTTGGTTTTGATGAAAATTTGGCAGTGACTGGTATCAAAACTCCTGATATTAATGCCACCTTGCGACCAGGATTAACTTCTTACCAATATATTATTGAAGTTGTAGATAAGGCAACGCAAAAGCACCGCTTTATTACAGCGTCGGTTGATGCTGGGCAAGTTATTGCTGCACCTACGGGAACCACCATCTATAAGGCCGATATTTTGCCTAATTATGTTGAAGTAGGGGCAACTACCAAGATGGGTTTGGATCTTTCAGACATCCTGAAAAGTAATAGTGGTAGTACGACCCAAAATGAGGATCCGGATGTTTTTGAAGCCTATGGCTATATTTCAGATAAGCTGAATAATATGGCAACTTTGCCACCAGATACAACTGTATCGACTAAGATTGCGATTCGGTCTGCAGATTTTAATAATAATCAAATTGCAAACTCAGCAGTGGACCAAAAGGTTTTGGGCTTGGATAGCTTAACAGCTGCAATGCAAGCCTGGGGATACCAGAGTAGTAAATTATATGATCCAATTAATCCGACTAAATCAGCTGGATCAATTGATATGCACTTTGATACGGATCCTAAAGCAACCACGGTAAAAGTTTTTGAACCAATCTTTTACTATGTTTTACCAAAATACTTCAGTTTTAGTGGTGGTTGGGATGCTGTTGAAGATAAAGCTAAAGATGCCAATACTGGTAAAGTGATCGAGCCTAAATTTGAAACTTATATGGTTGATGGGCGTCAAGTAGTTAAACTAGACTATACTGGAACCGGATTTAACTATAATACTAATGACAGTCAATCTCATGATAGGCTTTACATCACAATCGATCCTGATGGCGTTGCTGGAGATTATTACTATGATGCATTTGTTTATACTAAGTCGGGAATGAGTCATTATACGACAAAGTATACTGCTACCAATCTAGATGATCAGACTAAGGCGTTTACTAAAAATATTACTAACAGTGATATTCCAGGCTCGCTTTATAAGTTATCCTATTTGTATGGCAACCGATTCACTATTAAATCACCAGTTATTGCTTATGTTCCTAACATGGCTCAAGGTAATGAAGATCCTAAGGCTGCTGTCAAAGGAACCAGTGATACTAAAGGCGACGGAACAATGTATTACTACGTTAACGTAGCTAACTATGATTTGAATGTGATCAAAGATGGGAGGCTGTTGATTAACGTTCCATTAGCCAGTGACAATAGCACTAGTTTTGACTTCACTGTTGATGGTCCCGTTACTTATGATGCTTCTTATGATAAGACTTTTGATAATAGTTTTACTTTCTACTACGCAAATGACGTTCAACGGTTGCCATCGACTAAGGAAAAGGGTATTCAACCTTCACTAGATAATTATGTTACTGGTGATCAAGTTAAAGACTGGTCTAAGGTTAAATCGATCATTGTGAAGTTTTCGAAAGATATTCCAGCTGCTGATCAAATAGGACGTTTCGTAATTAAGGGACATGATCCTAACTTTAAGTCTGACGCTGGTAAAACAGGTTATATAAGAGTGGCTTTGACGGGATCGAAATTCACGCCATTTGTCTCAACTGACACAGGTATTCAAATTGTTGGTAAATCAACGATCGATACGAGATTGCATTATGTTGACGCCAATGGCGAGGATCAATATATTGAAGTTCCATCCATGGCTAAGACTTATGTCGAAAATAAAGACGTCATGAATCTTGCAGATTTTGATCCAAAGAATATTCCGTCTACCTTGATTCCAGAAAATTATGAACTCAGTTCTTCAATTCCTAGCTTCATCATTACTAATTCTGATGATGAAGCTCAAAATGCAGGTTTTGGCAAACAGGTCAAGTATTACTTTAATGGAGATATCGTTCAGTTTGAACTGAAACATAAGACGAAATCGGAAGCTAAGACGATTCAAGATACAACCTACTATGAGTATGATAATAGTTCTAGCAAGTACCAAGCAGGTGGAACTGATGATCAAAATACAATTGTTGTAAATGGCCAAAAAGCTACTCCTACTTCGTATACATATAGTCTAAAACGAGTAACGGATTTGGTTACAGGTAAAGCAACTTACTATGTTGTTAACACCAGCACCAATGAAAGTATTGCTGTTGATGAAAATGGTAATTTTACGATTCCTGGGGTTAAGGGGTTGCCATCTTTGTCAGGCTACACTGCTAATACCGCAGATTCGACGTTGGCACAAACGGCTAAAAATTATAATATTAATTCGCTATTTACAGCGAATCCAACAACTGATCAAATAGTATCAAAACGTGTAGTACATTATATTCCGGATAACCAAACATTGACTTATACAATGTTCAATGAAACTCAAAAAAAGTGGATTACTACTGTACCAATCGGGTTTTTAAATGGAAAAACTGATGATGATGCGTCTGGTGCGCTTGAAGCGCTTAGGAAAAAAGTTCACGATTTCTTAACGCCAAATGCATATAAACTTGATCAGATCCATTACTTTGATACGGGGACAGGGCAACCAAATATTGTCTATTACGATGATAGTTTTAATATTGACACTGGTAAGTTGGTGGCACCAGAGAAGTTTACTGGTGATACTGAAAAGAACAATGTGCTTATTTATGTAAAAGACCCGGTTAACTATAATCAACAGGCTAAAGCAATATCACGAACTATTTATTACCATGATGCCGATCAAAATGATAAAACATTAAATCACTTACCAATTAAACCATTGCCTAAAAAGGATTATCCAGATACAATTTCGCAAAGTGTTTACTACAAGCGTTTTGAAGTAACTGATGCGATTACTTCCGCAATTCTTGGTTATTATAAGCCTAGTCAGTTGGAATTGGTCGATGGGTCGTGGAAGCCTAAAGCCGGCGAATCATATATTCCATATGATGTTAGTGATCAATATTCTGGTTTTGAAATTGACACAGAAAATGGAAATTCATCTAAGCAAGATGCGGTAATTAATTATGATCTGTCCAAATTTGGTTATGAAGGTCCAGTTGATGAAAACGGTAATGCCTTTTTAAAGGTAGCAGAAGCTGTTCCTAGTGTAGATGGCAAATCAACGATAGTTAATGTCTACTATCATCACAAACTAGTGACGATTGCACCTGATAAATTGCCAACTGCAGGTGAAAAAGTTGATGCAAGTGATCCAAACAGTCCAGTATATCCAATTAACGACTATGATCCTAATGCTATATCTAGCCAATCCTCAGCTCAGCGAACAATTCACCATGTTTATGCTAATGGAACTGAAATCAATGGGGGTGATGTCAGTGGTAAAGCCGTCGTAGGTTTAAGTGACACGATTCAAACCGTAACTTTCTATCAAGATGCAACGATTGATTTAGTTACAGGAAAAATTACTTATACCGGAAATTATCGTGCAGTAAAATCCGCAACTACTCAAAATGGTACGACCACTAGCGTGCCAAATTATGGTCAGTTCACTGAAGTAACATCGCCATCGATTGCTAATTATGTGCCCGTTGATGCTACTGTAGATAGTGCGAATGCTAGCGTAGGCGATGTCCCGAAGACAGTTAACGTAGCATATATAGCTGCTCAAACGTATGCCGTAATAACTTATATTGATGCCGATAATGATGGTAGTACGATCATAGCTGATACTATGCATGGTTCACATGGATCACAGATTAAGTATTCAACTGATAAGCGTAAGCGGCTAGAAGATCTTGTGGCTAAAGGCTATGAATTGGTAACTGATGGCTATTCTGATGATACTAATAAGTATTTTGACAATCAAAAAGTTCAGAAATGGACTGTAACGATGCGTCACAAAAAAATTGAGGTTAATCCTGATAAATGCCACGCAACTGGTGATGATTTAACTACTAATGAGGGCTATAAGGGTACTTATCCTCAAGGCGTAAATGAAAAGGATTTGAATCGAAAGGTATCACGGACAATTAAATTCAAGTATGCGACATCGGCTGGCAAAGATCTAAGAGATCAACCTGTAGTTGATGATCAAGGGCAAGAACTTAAAGATATTGTTCAAAATGTTTTTTACCAAAGAAAAGCTACAATTGACTTGGTAAAATTAAAATTAGCGGATCCTGCGCAAGCCAAGAATGCAGTTACATACAGCGATTGGCAAATAAAATCCGATTCAAATACCAATTTTAGCAGCGTTAGCGTCTTACCGGTTGCTGGCTATAAAGCTAGTCAAGCAACAGTTAAAGAAAAAACACCGACAATTGATCCGGTTAATGGCCCTGAAGATGGAGAGACTGAAGTAGTACTTTACTCACCAATTTCTCAATCTGTAACGGTACAATTCGTTTATAAGAATGTTGATAAGAATGGAAAAGTCATTGAGAATGTCATTGAGCCAGAATATACCTTCTCAGGTTTAACAGGGCAAACCGTCGAATTTGGACATCGGATTGCACCGCCAAAGGGGTGGAAGCTAGTTGATCCTAAGACTCAAATTCCTACTGAGGTTAGCTTTGGTAAGACACCTTTAGCAAACATTAGAATTGAAATCGAACATGCTACAGTTCACTTGAATCATGATGAATATCATGAAGCGAACACTGGGACTTTACCTGATAACAGTATCCGTCCATTCCCAGCTGGGGTTGATCATGATGATTTGAATCAAACAGTCACAAGAACAATCAGAGTTCACATGCCTGATGGCACGATCAAGAGTATGGATCAAATCTTGAGCTTTACTCGTGGGGCTACAATCGATGAAATTAACGGTAATGTAACTTACGATAAATGGACTGCTGTTGATGGTACGACGATGAAAGCAGTTAAAGCAACAGACATTGTTGCTACACCTGCTGGTTATAGTCCAATGCTAGAAGCAGTTGAATTAACAGGCGTAGATCCTAATGCCCAGGATACAATTGTTGATATCAGTTATGAACCAAATACGCAAAAGGCTCATTTGAGGATTGTTGACTATGATGCTTTAGTTGATGGCAAACCTAAAGAGTTGTTCACTACATCATCTTCAGGTAAATTTGGCACGAATGTTTACTTCGATAACTTGAAAGATGAATTAGATAAACTAAGTAATGAAAACTATCAAGTTGATATGTCGAGATTGCCTGAGAATAGTAAGTATCAAGCTGATGATAATAACAACAAATTTGTCATTCACGTAACACACAAGACAGCTCCAGCTACTGGTTCTCGCGATATTCGTGAAAAGATCTCATATGTTTATGTCGACAAAAATGGTGTAGAGCACACCATTCATGATGACTACATTACTGATGCAGCTAACAGAGTCGTATTTATTCAACATGGGACGTTGGACCTGGTAACTGATACTTATACTTGGCAACATGATTGGACATCAAAGACTGGTAATTTTGTCAGAATTCCTAGTCCTGAAATTCAAGGTTATGTAGTTCGATCTGGTATGGAAGCAGTGCCTGCTCAGAAAGTAGCAATTGATGGTGAAGATGGCGATAAGATTTCCGCAGTTAACGACCAATTAGGTGGAAAAATTGCCCAGACTAACACTGACCATCAAGTTCAGACCTGGGTAATCAGCTACAAGATTTACTATAATGCTGCTCAACAATCGACGAAGGTAACTTATGTTGATGATGACGAACAAGGTAAGGAAATCAGAAGTAATGAGATCACCGGTCACACTTTTGATACTGTAGCTACTGGTATTGCTAACCCAGATCCAACTAAATACGATTTAGTTAATAGTGATAATTTACCAGATGAAATTGTCTTTGGTACTACCGGCTATCCTGAAATCACAGTTCACTTAAAGCATAAACTAGCTGATACCAGCCGAACCTTGAAGACGACCAGAACGATAGTCTATGTCAATGAACAAGGAAAACAAATGGCAGATCCAGTTGACCAAACCTTGATCTTTACCCAAACTGGTAAAAAAGATTTAGTTACTGGTGAAATTACTTGGAATCCAGATTATACTCAAAGCTTGACGTGGAAGTCTGTTACTAGTCCTCAAATAGCTGGCTACACTCCAGATCTTACCAAGGTCG
>NZ_JAEHNT010000119.1:0-241 GCF_016742815.1 Lactobacillus sp. A27 | reverse complement strand
TAGCGTTGGCAATAGCGAGGCTATCAATTTCTTTAACGCGTAAAAAGCTATAAGTATCGCGGATATTCTTAGGCTTAGCCAATAGTTCGCTATTAGCGACTACTTCTTCTGCCAACCTAGCTTCATAGCTATTAAGAGCAGAAAAAGCAAAGGGCATTGCTTGATATTGTCTAACAGCTAAGTAGTGCTTAGCATGATAATTGCTTCGATTGCGTCCTACATAAGAGTTGTAGACAAAGCG
>NZ_JAEHNT010000118.1:0-202 GCF_016742815.1 Lactobacillus sp. A27 | reverse complement strand
ATCCAGATTATACTCAAAGCTTGACGTGGAAGTCTGTTACTAGTCCTCAAATAGCTGGCTACACTCCAGATCTTACCAAGGTCGATGAACAGACTGAGACAGTAAAGGATGCGGACTTTATCAAGGGCCATGATCAAATGGTAGTCGTAACATACAGTGCTAACGATCAGTCTGTTAATGTAGTTTATGTCGATGATGACAA
>NZ_JAEHNT010000117.1:0-1427 GCF_016742815.1 Lactobacillus sp. A27 | reverse complement strand
TGTAGTGACCCGCATTTTTCGGACACTTTATTGATATTATGCGACTAAGGACTTATTCCGATATTCTATCGGAGTAAGTTCTTTTAGTTTATCCTTAGTTCTTTCCGTATTGTAATAGTCTATATATTTTCTGATAGCTTGCTCTAATTCGTCAAGTGAAGCATATTTCTTCTCCTGACCATAGAACATTTCACGTTTGAGAATGCCAAAGAAGCCCTCCATTAAGCCATCATCTGGAGAACAGCCTTTTCTAGACATGCTTTGTTCAATACCGCGAATAGCTAGTTCATGTTGATAAGCCTTGTGTTGGTATTGCCAGCCTCGATCTGTATGAAAGATTAAACCATTTAGTGCCTGATTAGTTTTAAAAGCATCATCCAACATTGACATCACTTGTTTCAGATTAGGATGACGAGAAATATTATAAGCAACGATATCACGTCCGCAGCCATCAATAATAGGTGATAAATAGAGTTTCTTACCCCTTAGATTGAATTCGGTAATATCGGTATACCATTTCATATTCGGTCTTAAAGCAAAGAATTTGCGTTTAATTAAGTCTGGTTTGATTCTGCCTTTAATATCTCCTTGATAGCTGCTATATGGATGTCTACGCTTCATCACATAACCGTACAAATCCATTTTGCGCATTAAACGATTAACAGTTTTACGATTAATCTGATAACCTTCACGATGCAAAATATGTGTAATACGACGATAACCTGGGGCAACATAACGATTCTTAATCTCATCATAGATCTCCCGAATGCGCATCATCACATCACTATGATGAACTTGATCCTTATCCTCACGAGTATAAACGTCATAGTAGTTACTGCGCGAGATGTGCGGCAGATCTTCGTTAGCGTTAATAATTTCAATGATCTTCTTTACTGCGAGCCCCAGTTCATGCCTCAATTCGGTAACAGCTTGTGCTATTTCTGTTTTGGTTGGCTCTTTCTTTTTTGAACCAAGGCATCCAATTTTTTTATATATGCGTTTTCGACAGTAAGCTTTAAATTCTGGCGACGCAACTTGGCGTTTTCTTGCTTGAGCCGTTCTAATTCGTTTAACTCTTTCTTGCTCATGGATTCGTCGTCCTTTCTTCTTGATAACGACATTATATCCATTTTCTTTGTAAGAGCGAATCCAATTGCTTAACATACCATTACCAGGCAAACCTAGATCAAGTGCTACTGCATTAATCGATTCATTTCCTAAAAGCACTCTTTTTATGGCATGTTCTTTATACTCTTTTGAGTAATGCGTATAAGATTTATCAAGTACTGATAAGCCATGAATTTTAATTAAATTTATTAGATAATTTACCTTTTCTCTTCTGATACCATATTTCTTACTTAAGTACGTTCCACGTTTATTTTCTAAAGTCCATTCTTCAAAAATATGAATTTTATCCTTTTTAGTTA